>CAYRSH010000056.1:7390-9522 GCA_964426895.1 uncultured bacterium | reverse complement strand
AAGTAAATTTAAAACCCCAGGAAAGTTTTACGGTTAAAAGGAGGATAGTTATTACCTATCCAAAGGGGAATTTTGTGATGTGGTGAGGTTAGTGGAATTCTAAGGTTGGGTTATATGCTTCTCAACTATTTGGATTATCTTCGCCACTTTTTCAAAACCACTGTCTATGGCCTTTTTGTCCTGCAACTCCCTATAATAACCGCCAAGGTGGAGGATATTATAAACATCCCTTAAAAGGTATAAAAGGGCATCCCTATCCTTTCCTATGGATAAACTTTTCAAAGCCTTCCTGTAAGAGCCTATATCCTTTGTCCTCTTCTTCACCCCATCGCTATCCCATCCCATCTTTTCCATAAGCAACGCCCTCAACGCTTCAAGTGCTGCCAAGTAGGCCGTACCAGACGCAGCGGATACATACTTTACATCCTCATAGAAACCTATTTCCTTATTTATCCCAGCCATCCTTAGCATATCCTTAGCATTTTGTAGATACCTTTTCGCCAGTTCCAACCTTTCGGCAGGGGTTTCGGGTATCTTTACCTTTGCCATAGTGGAATTCTAAGGCTGGCTTATATGCTTCTCAACTATTCGGATTATTTTTTGAACACCTTCAAAACCCGCATCTATGGCCTTTTTGTCCTGCAACTCCCTATAATAACCGCCAAGGTGGAGAATCTTATAAACCTCGTTAAAAACACTTATATAGTGTCATACATTTCAACCCTTCCCACAGGAAAAGGGCTTTTAATGCTTCAAGGGCCGCTAAGTATGCGGCATCCGATGCCACAGATACATACTTAACATCATCGTATATCCCGGCTTCCTTATTTATCCCAGCCTTTTTAAGTATCTCTTGGCTAATTCCAACCTCTCAATAGGAGCCTCTTGTACCAAATTCTAAGGCTGGGTTAATTATATCCCTGTTTTTCCTTACATTTAACTACGCTTAACGGAGGGCATTATACCCTTGCCCTATTTCTTAAACTTTTTCGTAATCCAGATTTCCGAAACCTTCCCGCTTCCTTTTATGATCACAGACAGACCTATGTCATCCCACGATAGCGTAGTGGTTCCTTCCCCTAAGATTAACTTGCTCGTGGGTTCTCCGAACTTTTTAACATAGTAGTTTTTAACCTCCTGAGGGGACATATTTATCTTGCCTAAGATTGCTACTCCTTCGTTTGTCTCACTATACATTATATCCATCTTTTTAACCTTTCCCCCGATTGCTGTTTTATAACACTTTCCACCGCCTTTTCGGTTATCTTTTGCTGGCAACCTCCCGGCATGCACGATGCGGCAAAAATCAAAAAACAAATGCCTTTTTCATTTTCTCTTTTCCAAACGGAATCTGGCCTACATACCAAATTGCCACCCCCTAAGGGTGCTATCACTATTAGGCCTATTAAGGGTACGGTTTGACCGTTGGGCATGGTAAAAGATGCCGTATCCCCGGGAAACGATAATGTATCGGGGATAGTTGCTGCGGTATCTCCCCCAAAGGCCAAACCAAAAACATAGTCATTTATTACATCCCCCGGTTTTATGGTATCGCTCATGGGGATCCTTGAACTGTAAGGGTCATTATACGCATACCTTGGCCAGTTGGGTGCAACGCTTAAAAGTACCTTCCGCCAAAAGTACCCATGGTGTGGTATCGGAACCGCCGGAATCTCCACCTCCCGAGCCACCGGAACCCCCTTCACCCGGACCGGATACATTCTTACAACTCAAAAAAAGCCAAACAGCAAAATTATTACAAAAAACCTTTTCATACCCTCCATTCTAGACCCGGAAAGCGTTTTATATAAAACCCTTTGCAAAGGTACCTGCAAAACTATATTTGTGAAAGTTCTTCTTTACTCAACCATAGGTTTGTAAAATAATCCTTCTCCATTTTAAATGCTTGGGCCAAGGTTTGGAAATAAGCCTCTGCTTCTTCATCATTAACGCTTTCCAAAGTATTTACAATACTGGCAACCATGCCGTTATAAATAGGAACTAATGTTGATAAAATCTTAAACCTCTGGCGAGGCAATTCGCAAAACACATCCGCATATTTATAAACCACCCTCGCCCATGTGTTGGGTTTAATTATAAACTCCTTGGGATTTTTTAGGTGATACAACCTT
>CAYRSH010000056.1:1359-7290 GCA_964426895.1 uncultured bacterium | reverse complement strand
ATTTGAAATAATCTATCAAAGCGTTTAAATCTATGTTAAACGGTTGGGGCTCAATACCCACATATTCCCCAAATGTTGGAACCTGTTTAATATCTTTTACGGTTAGCCAAAACCTTTCGTACTTTTCCAACATATTAAAAAGGGTACCCACAACTTGTATAAACATTTTACCCAAATGTTTTGCTGGGTCTTTAACATTGTGGATTTTTGCCCCCAACCTCGTTTGACATACATTAAACTCCCCCGTTATGGCCATTATTGTTAGCCATATATCTATTCCGAATCTCGCCACATCCGTTTCCCATACATCTTCTTCCAAGCAAACCCTAACAAGTGAAGGGGATATACCGAAATCCCCACCTATTGGCTGTCTTATATCGTATCCGAACATGGCCCTTGTCATAGGATAAACGATTGTATTCGTAATGGTTCCATCGTATTTATATCTGCGGTAATACGGGGCGACAAAGTCAAAGCCCTCGTATATCGGTTGGATAATATTTCTAATCCATTCGGGTGTAATGGACCTAAGGTCTGAATCAAATAGGGCTATGGCTTCAGCCTCTAAGAATTTCGCGGCTTCAAATATTGCCCTAATTGCGGAACCTTTGCCCGGAATTCCTCGGTATATTGCCACAATAAGTTCCTGGTTGAGTGATGTTATTTCTACGGATTTTGCAACTTCACGCGTATCGTCGGTTGAACCCCCATCGGATATGAATATCAAGGCCGTTTTGTTGTGAAAATACCTGTTCAAACCTTCGCTAATCACCTTAATAACATGCTCAACGGTATCCGCGCTGAAATATGTGGGTACGCCCACCACTATATCCACCTTTCCTATTTGCTCAAGTTTTCTAACCGTGGGCTGCCTTAGAGCCGTTAAAAATTTCATAATCTTCCTCTTATATAAATCAACAAAACATCCGCCACATTTGTACCCGTATAGCCCGTTTTTATACCCGTACCCAGCGCCTTATGAAAGGTATAAGAATCGTTATTCCTTAATATCCCCTCTATATCCACACCCATTTCCATAGCCTTTTCCCAATCCTCAGGCCCCACAACCGCACCCGCGAAGTCTGTAATCCCATCTATGCCATCCGTGCCGCATGCCAATATGTATATTGTAAGGTTGTTCTTTATCATCCTCAAAAGGTGTAAAACCAACTCCTGATTCCTGCCCCCCTTTCCCTTGCCCTTAACATTAACCACCGTTTCACCCCCTAATATGAGTAAAACGGGGGGTTTAAAGGGTTTTTCAAAGTTATATATTTCCTGACATATGGAAAACAATACCTCTGCTACGCATGAAACCTCACCCCTTAATGTTGAGGTTATTATTTTAGAGTTTAAGCCCAATTTTTTGGCTTTCTTGTGAATCCCCATTAAAGCCTTACGGTTATCCGCTATTACGATGTGCTTAACATTATGGGATACTTCCTTTGGGGTTTCCGGTATTTCACCCTTTAAACCCCTTTCTATAACCATTTTAACGCTTTCCGGAAGTTTATCCCATATTCCCCTATCAATCGCCAAGTTATAAATATCCGTATATGTATATTCATCTTTGTAAAAGGGTCCGGAACCAATAGAACCCAAATCGTTGCCCATAACATCCGATATAACGAGTATATAACCCCTTGCCTTCGTGATCCTCGCCAACCTACCACCTTTCACCTCCGACAAATGCTTCCTAAAAGCGTTTATCTCATATATGTTTAATCCCGATTTTAGGAGTATATCCGTCGTAAAAACCAAATCTTTTAATGTTATAGGATATATGGGTTTTTCCAAAAGGGCGGATGCCCCTCCGGATAGTAAGAATATGAAAGTGTCATCTCCCTTTAAGGCTTTCAGTGAGTTTATAAGTTTTTCGGAATATATTATGTTTTCCTTTGATGGATATGGATGTGTCCCAATATAAACATCAATTCCCGGCAATTTTTCACCCTCTGTGGATATAACAACCCCTCCCTTTATATAATCCCCGAGTATTTCCGTAATGGCCTTGGCCATCCTGTAAGAGGCCTTTCCCGCACCAAAGATGTATAGCGGCTTTTTCCCAAACCTTTCCTTCCCGATTTTTATATAGTTCTTCCCAACTTTTACGGATTCTTTTACAACATTTTCCGGCTTAACGGACTCTATTCCCTCAAAAAACAAATCCTTTAAAACTTCTTTCATCTTGACCTTTTATACCTTTTGTAGGAAAGGGAAAGCATTAAAAGGGTGATTGAAAGGAGATTAACCATTAATCCTGTGAATATCTCCATATCCATACCGTAGGTTTCGGAGGTTGATAGGCCTTTGAATATTGCGGGGTGTAAGGTGCGGAAAAGTCTTATGGATAAAAATACGATGGGTATGTTTATGGCTATTATAAGAGAGAGTATTGACGAAAACCTTGCCCTCAAATCCTCATCATCTACAAGGGACCTAAAAAACACATAACCCAATGCCAATAACCACAAAATAGCCATACTAACGAGTCTTGGGTCCCAGGTCCAGAAAGTTCCCCAAGCGGGTTTTGCCCATAAAGAACCCGTGATTAACCCTACGGTTATAAATAGCGTGGAAACCTCCATAAAGGAATGGGATAACCTATCGTATTTTAAATCCCTTTTGTAAATGTAAAGTAATCCAAAAAGGGCGGATAAAACCATACCCAAAAACCCCGCCCAAGCACTCGGAACATGGACATAAAATATCTTTTGCACAAAACCGAGTTCTTGCCCCTTTGGTCCGAACCATTTTACGGGTGGAACAACAAAAATCGCATAAATTTGACTTAAAACCACCAAAACCGCCGAAACCCAAACCATATAATCCCCAAGAATTCTACGGATGAATTCCATATGTGTTTAATACTTCCAAAACCACGCTTTCATCTTCAACACCCATCATTCTCGCCAATTCTTTAACCCTTTTTTCACCCTTTACCTCCGTACATATAGCCCTATCGGGTTTTGGTTTTTCAACCACAAAGTGTTTATGCCCAAAAATAGCCGTAAACGGTTGGTGGGTTATTGCTATTACTTGGGTTTTTTCCGATATGTTCCTTAACATTTTCCCTATTTTTAACGCAACCTTTGGGCTAACACCTATGTCTATTTCGTCAAATATAAGCGTTTTATAAGAGGAGCCTCCGAGATATGAAAAGACCAAAGCAACCCTTGAAATCTCCCCACCCGAAAGGTTAGATATATTTGAAGGGGACATATCCGGAATCGTGGATATTAAAATATTAACCACCTTATTCCCCCTCTCCCAAAATTCGCAATTCTTGAAATCAACTTCGCATTTCACATAATCAAAACCCAATTCTTTTAACAGGTTCTCAACATCTTTTTCAAAGTTTTTCTTCTTTTTTACCCTTTCCTCGTTTAACCTTTCAGCCTCCTCTTTTAAAATCCTTTCAATTCTTTCAATTTCTCCCCTAAGAATCTCCAATTCCCCTTCCAAAACCTTTAACCTTTCCAGTTTTTGTAAAAGTTCATCCCTTATACCCTTTAATCCTTCAAAATCCACGCCGTATTTCAATTTTAACCTGTTTATCGTAAATAGTTTGGAGTTTATTTCATCAATTTCGGATATCAAGTCCTCTTCGGGAAATTCCAAATAAGCCTTTATATCGTTTAACTTTTCCAAAATTTCCTCAAATGTGGGTTTGAACTTATCGGGCGAGGTTTTTAAAATCCGGGAAACCTTTTCGTATATATCCTCATATACCTCACCAAACATTTTCGCCCATTCCTGCTCCTTAACCCTGTCCTCCAATTCCCTTTTCCTTTTCAGTAATTCTCCTTCGCCAATGCTAAAATCTACACCTTCAAGTTCCTTTATTTGAAACTTTATAAAATCCTCCTTGGATTTTAAGTCTTCGTATTCGGATTTTAGTTTCTCGTAATCGGTTATTTTTTTCTTGTAATCCGTATAAAACTTTAAGTATTCTTCAATTTTAATGCCAACCGCCCTATCAAAAACCGATGTCTGGTATTTTTCGTCCAAGATTTCCATATGTGAAAACTGCCTACCTATGAATATTTTGGGTTGTAAGATTTCACTAATCTTTCTTGAAGAGACAAGGGTATCGTTTATATAAGACCTCGCCTTCCTGTTTTTTACATCAAAGTTTTTTCTTATAATTACCCCCTCATTTTCCAACTCAACCCCCAAATCTTCAAGGATCTCTAAAATTTCCCCATCGGGTTCTATTACAGCCTCAATTAAGGAATTTCTTGTTAAAACATCCCAATCAACCCTTGGAGATATGAGTAAGTTTAAGGCATCTATTATTAAAGACTTTCCCGCCCCGGTTTCACCTGTTATCACATTAAACCCATTATCAAATTCAAGGGTTGCTTTATCAAAAAGCAAAAAATCCTTAACCCTTAATATTCTTATCACTATCCCCCCTTTGCAAGGGTTATACCTATTACATCCCTCGCACCCGCTTCTATAAGCGTTTTTGCGGCTTCGTAAAAGGTGTATCCCGTTGTGATGACATCGTCAACCAACAAAACCTTTTCGTTGTCAATCCTTCTCAAATACGAAAAAACCCCTTTTACATTTTTCATCCTCTCATCCCTTGAAGATATAAGCGCCTGAACCTTACGATAGGAATGCCTGAAAATGTAATTCCTTACGGGCTTTTTTAACTCTTTGGAAAGCACTTTTGCCAACTCAAAAGTTTGGCTAAACCCCCTTTCCCTAACCCTTGCGGGATGTAATGGAATTGGCACTATTACATCTATTTCTTCATCCGAAACCATTTCCGCCAAATGCTTGGAAAACTTGTTTGCAATTTTTCTAAAACCACCATACTTGAAATTCTGAACTATGTTTTTAACCTTACCGTTGTAGGAGAATAAGGAATAAACCTTAAAACCGTAATAATACTCACTTTCAAAAACGGTATTTCCCATTATATCTTTCCAGCAATCCTCACACAGGAAATCCTCGGATAATTTCTCTGTGCACGCATAACACAGGGGTGGGAACAGAAAGTCAATTACTTCCTTCAACATAATGCAAAACCCCTTCAAGGAATATGATTGTTGGGAATGTTCTACCAAAAAAGGAATAATCGTTGTAACCTTGCGGACTGTATATGTAAAAATATTTGTATTCGGGCAAACCGCCATCTTCCATAATTGTTGAAGAAATTTTTTTATAGGCCTTATCAACAGAGGGGTCCCTTATTCCCAAAATACTTGCGGATGTAAATGTTAGGATCAAAGGTAAACCCCTTAATGTATCACTTTTCAGTTCGGAGAGAACCCTGTCCTTTATATCAAAGTTGCAGGTTAAACCCTCTTTTAAAGCCTTGGAATAGAAGTAGTAAAAGAAATATTTGGCGTATTCGTAGGTGTAGGAGGCCAATTTATCAATTTTCCCCCAGCACCTATTCAAGTAATTGCAAATAGACTTATCCCTCAAATACCTAAGGGCGTTTATATTAGCTATACAATCGCACCTTTTATTTTTCACATCATAAGGGGTTTTGAAAAGGAAAACGCAGGTTTTTGTTCGGTATTTATCAATTGTATCTTTCACTTCGGGTGAAGGTTTTAACCCGCATTTTCTTAACACCAACGAACCAAGGCTGATATCATCAAAATCCGGATATATTTTTCTATCCACCCAATAAACCCACATATCCCCTTTTGGTCTATACTTTAAAGTCCATTTCAAAACGCTATCCGATAGGGTTTTTATTTTTGGATATTTTCCCCGAAAATCGTAAATCGCATCAAGAAAAACAAAATTGAAAAACACATTGTTATCCTCATAAGTCTTTTCACCATCCGACCAAAAAGCCTTAAATGTTCCAAAAGGTGTAATGTTGGTGACTAAAAAGGCTATAAGGGTGTCAACCAAGCGATAATTTTAAGGGTGTTTATATCACTATCACCTTTTCTACCCTCT
>CAYRSH010000056.1:0-1259 GCA_964426895.1 uncultured bacterium | reverse complement strand
CCTCTTTTAAAAACAAGAGTAGAATAAACGCCTTATGGTTTTCGTAATATCCCAATTGCTCTTTAAAGGAGAGGAGAGATTTTTGAAGAATGTAAAAAGACTGACATTTATAGGGGAGAACGCGGAAGCCTATTTTTCACCCGATGGGAAAAGGATCGTTTTCCAAACAAAGGGAGAAGGTGGGGTATATCTTTTAACAAAAGAACCGGGGAAACTTGGAAACTTTATAAAATCCAAAAAACTAAAATACTTTAAGGTGAAGCACTCAGAAGGTTGGATGTTCTTTATTCCGGGAATATATGATACCGCGGATTTTAAAGGTTTGTATTTCAAATCCTTTGTTAAAGAAAGGTTTGAGTGTGATCAGATTTTTGTCATGGATACATTCGGTTTTCCGATAAAGAGGATTTCTCCGGGAGGTGCGAATACATGCGGCTGGTTTATAAGCCCGGATTCCGTGCTGTTTTCAAGTACATTTTCCCAAGGTTTGGAATGTCCTACAAATCCTTATGCGGATGAATATTTAAGGAAAGGGGTTTATGTTTGGAGGCTATTTAATTACGACCTTTATATTTACGACTTAAAAAGGGATAGTATATATCCGTTGTTTTCCTCAGACGGATACGATGCCGAAGGTGAAGGAAATTACGGGGATATTGTTGTTTTTACATCTTCAAAGGATGGGGATTTGGAGTTATACACAATAAACATAAAGACAAAGGAAATCCAAAGGATAACGGATTTTCCGGGATACGATGGAGGGGCTATGTTTAGTCCTTCGGGTAGGTATATCGTATTTAGGGCACACCACTTAAAGGATACTTCGGAAATAAAGGAATTTAAAGAATTACTTTCCAAAAACCTCATAAAACCCGAAGATGTTGAACTGTTTTTATACGATACGAAAACGAAAAAATTTACTCAACTAACGCATTCCCCGAAGGGGGTTTCAAACTTCGCCCCATATTTCCATCCATCCGAAAAGTTTATAATTTTTTCCTCAAATTTACACAAACCCGGGAGTTTTAGTTTTGAACTTTACAAAATTGATATTGACGGTAAAAACCTTGAAAGGATAACATTTTCCGGGGGGTTTAACGCATTCCCAATGTTCAGTAAAGATGGAAAGAAACTCATATGGACATCAAACAGGGGCACAAAAATTCGCAGGGAATTTAACATATTTGTTGCGGAATGGAAGTAGGGCGAAATTACCCGAGTATGGCCTTCATAAATGGCTTTGGTTAATTTAAACCGCA
>CAYRSH010000055.1:0-9788 GCA_964426895.1 uncultured bacterium | reverse complement strand
GGTACGCATTTACGACCCGTTATCCGGATGACTATGTACCGGTATCAAAAGAGGAATATGAGGAGGCTTATGGGATAGCGTTAAAGGTATATAAATGGGTAAAAGGCATTATAGAGGGTTCGGCCTTAGAATAGTAAAGAAATGTTGAAGGTAAAAGGAAATGTTTTAAAAGACCCGATACTGAAACGGATAGTTGAAGTTATCGTTAAGGAAATAGACCCGGATAAAATAATCCTTTTCAGTTCAAGGGCAATGGGAGATTACAAAGAGGAAGTTGGAAGGTATAATCAATTACGCCATAAATGGTTTTTGTTTTACTAAGATGCCGATAAGGAAGGCATAGTGGTGTATGAAAAGGGACGCTAAAATATGGTTATCGTTTGCAGAAAGGGATATAAAAAGATTACGATTTTGCCGCTTTTCATATTCAACAATGCACCGAGAAAGCATTGTTTCGCACCCATAACATAGGTTTTTTTTAACCCCTTATGCCTAATTAATCCCCGCACTTTTCGGCATAAAACAGCCTTGTGGGACTGAAAGCAAACCTTTTAACCCTTACCCTTTGAAATCCTACGGATAAAAGCATATCTTTTAAAGTATTATCATCCGGAAAATCAATAACGCTTTTGAAAAGATAAATGTAATCCTTAACAGAACCCCCGAATATGGGAGATAAAAAAACCATTAATGTTAAGTATGCCAAATTGGGCAAATCCCAAAAGTTTAAACCCGCTTTCATTTCAAGTATTAAAAGCCTTCCCGGACATTTTAAAACCCTATAAAACTCCTTTAAAGCCTTTTCCTTATTCGGAATATTTCTCAAACCGAAGGCGATTGTTAAGGTATCAAAAGAGCCGCTTTTAAATGGTAATTCCTCTCCATCTCCTAAAACCAAAACCGCCCTTTTCTTCCCCTTCTTTAACATATTCAAAGAAATATCAAGACCTATTGAGAAATCCCTTTTATATATCCCCGGTATTATTCCGGGACCTGTGGCCACATCTAAAAGTTTTCCCCTTGAAAGTTTTATAACCTCCCTCCTCCATAACAGGTTTTGACCAAAAGAAAAAACAACATTTCTAAATTCGTAAAGTCGCATTTCGGAAAACATTCTATTTATTTCCCTTTTACCCATTTCCCTTTAAGTTCCTTATAACTTTCTCCGCCTCTTCTGGGGTTATCTCCCCCCTTTCAACCTTATCCAAAACTTCCATAATTTTTAAATCCACCTCATCCTTCAAACCCATAACTTCCAAGATTTGGGCAAACTTAGACCTAACGGTTGGATAAGAAAGGTTATACTTTCTCGCCAGATCCGAAAAGTTTCCCCAACTCTTCAAAAAATCCAAAATAAATTCCATTTGCTCCTTATTCAACCTGTCAAAAGGCGTCCTATCAAATTCACCAATTATTTTTGTTCCACACCTCTTACATTTTAAAACCTTTATAAATAATTCCCCCCCGCAAACCGGACAAAAAACCACCCTTTTCACCCTTGTAATTCTAAGGGTGGGGGTTTATCCGCCGTTGGGTTTTAAGGTTGTATTCCATATATGTAATCTATCCTTTTGAAATTATAAAAACAAGTTTTCAAAAATATGAATTACAGCCTTACAATACTCGCATCATGAAAGAGGAGGTTCGTAAAATTTTGGAAATGCTGGAAAGCGGAAAAATAAGCGCGGAGCAGGCCGAAAGGTTAATAAGTGCCATATACGAAGGGGAAAAACGGGATAAGGGGGAAAGGAAGAAGGGATTTGAGAGTGCCATAGAAAATGCTGTGGAGAAGTTTGTCTTGGATGTAATATCCACAACTTTCAAGGCGGTTGGTGAAGGGCTAAAATTCGCGCCCTTTATTCCCTCTGAGATTTCCGAGGCGTTTTCGGAAGTATCAAAGGGTATAAGCGGGGATTTTAAAAATTTGGATGAAGATTTCTATATTGTGAGAGCCTTTTCGGATGATGTTGTGGTTTCCACATCGCCGGATTCCCAATTGAAACCCGGTGAATACCGTAAAAATAGTTTGATTATCCCAGAAAACTCAAAGTTGGCATTAAAGGTTGTGGATGGGGACGCCGAATTGAATGGTAAGTTTGACAAGGTTATATGCGTAGTTATAGACGGGAACTTGGAGTTTAAAGGTTGGTTTAACCTGTTGGACTTACATATTATTGACGGGGATGCAACGGTTAAAACCGATATAAGGGATTTGAAGGAAAGCGTTAAGGTGATTGATGGTGAAAAGGACATACCCGAACTTCCGGGCGGAAGCAGGGAGATAAAAGGAACGATAATTGACGGGGACTTGGAAATTATTTCTTTGGATTCATCCAGATAAATAGAACTCCCGGAAGGGATGCCAATATGTTTGCAAAGTAATACAAAATTGAAATTGAAACCGCACCCTCATAACCGGTATAATAACCCAAAAGATAAACAAATCCCCCCTCCCTTATGCCAACCCCGCCTATGCTAAGCGGTACCATGGTTATGAGATTCACCAAAGATGTATAAACCACCGTTTTTAAAAACAGTATATCAAAAGAGAACTTAATAACTCCCAAGGAAACCCCCAAAAAATAAGCCCCTATGCCCAAAAACCCCTGCATGGCAAAGGATATTAAAAATCCAAGGATTACAAGAAGGGGATTTTCCCTATAATGGTCAAAGGCTAACAGGAAATTTGAAATCCTCTCACCAAGCCGAAAAACTTTAACATTTCCAAAGATGTTTATGGCCAATTTCCTCAACCTCCTGCTGAGTATAACGATAGAGAAAAAGAAAGAAGCGATAAAGCCCAAAACTATAAACCACCCTATGTGCTTCATGGTTTTACTCCCCGAAACCAAAGCCACTAAGGCCAATGTTAATAAGGCCAAAAAACCCACCATCCTATCTATGAAAACGGCGGCAAAACTCTGGGATTTTGAACCCGATTTAATACCCACATATAAACCCCTTATTATATCAACTCCCGCACCTGCTGGTAGAAACATCCCGTAAAACAACGCCCCAAGTGTTATAAAAATTGCCCCCAAGGGCGTTATAACCTTAGGTTGTAAAAAAATATACCACCTATAACCCGATAATGCCAAACCTAAAAATACGAAAAAAACCCCTAATATTGCGGTGTGTATGTTTATGGATAATATTAACCCAACAACTTTTGATACATCGGTTTTGGAAAAAACCCAAAGGAGGGCCAATACGGTTATCAGGAGTCTTAAAAATATATTTAGAAACTTACGCAATTTCGCAAAACCTTTTTATAAAATCTTCAAACTTTAACAGTGCTTGGAGTACATCCCCGCTTACCAAAAACCTGTTATCCTTTGGCAGCGACCTTTTTAAAGAAACCTCGCTATCACCCGCGAGCAAAAACACCCAAAAACCTCCCGGATATGTGGGCGTAAATGATGCGTAAAGTTTAACATTCTTAAAGTTCTGCCGAGCGATGTTATAGGTTTGTGTTATTTGATCCTTATAAAACAGGGGATTCCCTATCTGCATACTCAAAAATCCCCCTTCCTTTAAAGATTCCCTTAATCCCTCAATAAATTCCCCGCTAAAAAGAACCTCGGCGGGACCAACCGGATCCGTTGAATCCACGAGTATCACATCGTATTTGTTCCCCTCTTTAACAACCTTAAACCCATCCTCAACCCTTATGAATACCCTTTCATTTGCAAAAAGTTCTTCCATATTAAGGAAATCCTTTGCCAATCTTAAAACTTCCACATCAATTTCCGCAATTATAACTTTTTTTACATCGTATTTTAAAACCTCCCTTAAAGTGCCACCATCCCCACCCCCGATTATCAAAACTTCGTTTATATCCCCTGATATTACCATAGGGGGATGCGTTAAAGCCTCGTGATAAAAGAACTCATCCCTATCCGTACTCATAACCAAGCCGTCCAATACAAAAACCTTACCCCAAAATTCGTTTTCAAACAAGAGGATATCCTGATAATCGCTTTTTGTATGCCTCAAAACCCTATCTATGGAGAAGAATATTCCAGAAACGGCCGTATGATACTCTTTAAATTCTAACTTTGGCTTTCCCATATTGCCACCCCCGAAAAAACGCATGTCCAGTTTTCACCAACTTCGGCATCTATTCCGGATGAGATTATCTCCTTAACCTTTATCCCCCTATCCTCCATAGCCTTTAAACACAGGTCTTCCACCTTTCTTAAAAGTATTTCTTTCCTTTGAAAACCCTTTATCTCCATTATCACACCTATGTTTTCCTCATCTTCCGGTAGGGCTACGGCAACGGCTGTGCCGATGATTTTACCCATTTCGTTTGAAGATAACTCCACAAATGCTATTGGTAATAAAGAACCTTTTGGTAAAAGAACCCTTTCCGTTTGCTCTGAACCCGCCGGTAGGATGCTTGAAACCTTTAAAAGGTTGTAATCCGAAAAACCCGCATCCCTTAAAGCCCTATCAAACGCCAAAATATACTCCTCGGCCTCACCCACACCACTACCAATTGTAAAAAACCTACGATTTCCATATTTCCGGTTGTTCATCCCTTATTACCCTCCCGTTTTCTTGAAGGTTTTTTATAAGGTATTTTGGCAATTTAAACATCGCATAATGAATATCCGGTGTGTAGAATTTTAGATCACTTTCAAAATCCGAAATCCTTGAAATTATATCCTCACGATTAACGCCTTCCGGATCTATTCCCTTTGTTGCTATTGTAAATGCCCAATCCAACTGAAATGAAAACATATAAGCGTGATAAACCTTAACCAATGGGAAAACCTCCTTTAAGGTTTTATAAACGCTTGAAACAAAAGTTGCAAAGTATATATCCGCACTTGCGGATTGAACCACGAGGATGCCGTTATCCGTTAATTTTTCATATACGGTTTCGTAGAACTCTTTTGTAAATAGCATTACGGAGGGCCCACCTTCTATCGGTTCGGTTAAATCGCTTATTATTACATCAAACTTTTCATCCGTTTCTTCAACATACTTCCTCGCATCCGTGAATACTAATTTTGCCCTATCGTCATAAAAGGCCCCCCTATGCCATTCCGGCATATAAGCCTCGCACAATTTCACGAGTTGCTCGTCTATATCCACCATAACCGCCCTTTCAACCGGATACCTCAAAACCTCTCTAAGTGTAGCCCCCTCACCACCTCCCATTATTAAAACTTTCTTGGGATTTGGATGCGATACCATTGCGGGATGGACTAAGGCTTCGTGGTATACGGCCTCATCTATCTCCGCGGATTGTATTTTGTTGTCAAGAAATAAGGTTTTGCCCATTGCTTCAAGTTCCACCAAACTAACCTTTTGATAGGGTGTCTCACCGTGATAAATGTGGTTTTTAATCCTATAAAGGAACAAAATGTGATCCGTATGTTTTTCTATAAACCAATTCCCCTCAATCACCATAAGCGGGGATTGTAAGGGGGAACACCTTTAAAATAACCAACCTCGCAATGAGGCCAAGGGTTTATATTACGGTTTTGGCGTTGATATGGCTTGTGATCTGTGGCTTATTGTTGCAGTGGAGCGTTATAATGTATAAATCCGTCGTTTATGGGATTTCACCCGCGTCTTTTATTATTAACACCATTATCAGGTTTTTTGCGGGGGTAATAGCATTTATAATCGGTATGATACTTTTTAACAGGAGACTTGAAAGGTATGCGGATGCCATATTGTGGGTATCATTGGGATTATTGGTTATAACTTTGGTTTTCGGTAAAACTTTTGGGGGGGCTACGAGGTGGATAAACATACTCGGCTTTTCCTTTCAACCCTCGGAATTTGTAAAATACGCTTTAATAATTTATATGGGTAAGGTTTTTGCATACGAAAGCAATCGGAGGATTTACAGGGTGTTTTGGAAACTACTTTTTATATCTTCCGCAATTGCGGTATTGGTGGCTTTGCAGCCCAATATTTCTACGGCCTCGGTCCTGCTGTTTTCCGCAATAATCATTCTAATATTATGGGGGGCTAAACCCTTGCAAATAATAACCTCGTTTTTATTGTTTTTGATTTTGGCCGGGGTATCCTATAACACCTTTCCCCATGTTAGGGATCGTATAAACATATTTTTGGGTAAGGAAGAAAGCGGTATAAGAAAGGCTCAGGTGGTGCAGGCGAAGGTGGCGTTGGTATCGGGGGGTGTGTTTGGGAGGGGTCCGGGAAAGGGATTGCAAAAACTCGGGTATTTACCGTCTTCGGATAAGGATTTCGCATATTCATACATATCGGAGGAATACGGTTTATTCGGTTTTCCGGCCGGTGGTTTTTGGATAATCCTTATGATAATTCTTATAACTTGGAACGGTTTATGGGCATCGGATAAATTGGCTTTGCAAGATGAATACAAATCCTTTGTTTGCTTTGGTTTTTCTGTACTTTACTTTATTTTTTCAGCCGTGCATATTCTGGTTAATATAGGTCTTTTGCCGCCAACGGGATTGACCCTACCCTTTGTAAGTTATGGGGGTTCTTCCTTGGTGACAAATGCTTTCGCGATAGGGTATATTACGAGGGCTATAATTGAGGGTTATAAAGGGTTTTAATTATGGATGGTTTTATTCAATCCTTTATAGTGCTGTTCGTCGCCATAGACCCCTTGGGAATTGTGCCAACATTCATATCATTAACCGAGGGAATCCCGGAAAATGAAAAGAGGAGAATAGCAATACATTCTTCGGTTTATGCGTTCGTTGTCGCATTGTTTTTTATATTTTTGAGTAAATGGGTTTTTGAATATTTTGGCATAAACTTATCACACTTCAAGATAGCGGGAGGTTTAATTTTGCTAATACTTTCTATCAGGGAACTGCTTATATACGGGGAATACTACAAGAGAAAGACCGAAGGCTTGGGCATTGTTCCCATAGGAATCCCTTTAATAGTTGGGCCCGCAACCTTAACGGCCGGTATAACCCTTGCTTCCGGTTTCGGATATGCGATTACAACCCTATCTTTGGCTTTAAACATCGTATTGACATCTCTTGCTCTAATATTTTCCACAAAGATTTCGGCTTTTATCGGTAAAGGTGGAATTACAGCCCTTTCAAAGGTTTTTATGCTTATACTCTCCTCAATCGCCGTTAAGATGATATTAGAAGGCCTTGAAGAATTAATAAATGTTATTCGGATTTAGAATTTAAGCGATGAGTTGGATAACCATATATTCGCAAGGTTTTGAAGGGGGTTTTCCCTTTGATTGGTATATTGGAAATGGGGGTAATGCTACCACATGGGAAGTTGTAAGTTATGGTTCAAACCCCTTTGAACCGCCCGGATTCGGAAATTATTACGCAATATGCAACGCAAATTCCGGAGGTTATCCCTTCTTTGATACCCTCTTTTCCCCAAAGATTTATACTTTCGGTTCATACGATAGTTTAAAGGTTGAATACAATTACGCCTTTAAAAAATACGGTTCAACGGACTTTGGAAAGGTAATACTCAGATACTTTGATGGTACATCCTGGTCCCCTTGGATTGAAGAAAAAATCTACACCTCTACTCAAAGAGGAAAAGATAGCATAAAAGTTCCTCCTTACGACAGCATTCAGGTTGCCTTTGTTTATATAAGTAATGAATGGTCTTTCTGGTTTTCCTTAGATGACTTTTCCGTTAAAGGTGGTAAAACTTATGATTACGATATATCCGCGGTTGGCATCATAGAACCCCAAAATAAAGGGATATACTTTAAGGATAATACGATATACCCTTGGGTTGTTATAAAGAACCTCGGTTTAAACGATGTTGATACTTGGGTTGTTTTAAAGTTTTACTTGGGCTCGGATTTGTTTTATGCCGATTCAACATATGCCACATCTTATTCGGGAAATACGGATACGCTGAGTATGAGGTCGTATTATGCGGATACGGTTGGGGAATTCAGGGCGGTTCTAAGGGTTAATCCATTAATAGACAGTTTGGACGAAAACGATTCGCTTTCCATCACATTTAAGGTTATGCCAAGGCCTGTAAAGGATATAACCGTTCGCTTTTCCAATAATGCGCCTATAATTGATGGAAGTTTTGACCCCTCGGAATGGGCGGATGCTATAAGCGTTGATATATCAAATTACGGAGGTAAGGGTTCATCCCCAACGGACACCGCCACATCAAAGGTTTATATAAAGCACGATGGGAGTTTTGTTTATATGGCGATTCAAACCCCGGATACGGTTTACAATCCCTTGGATGTTTTGAACATCGTTATTAACGATAATGCAAATCCCTCTTGGGATGACGGGGAGGGTGAAAACGCCTTATACCCCTCCCCGGGGATGTGGTGGGCTACGAGGAGGATATACGGTTCTTCTTTTGAAGGCTGGACATATCCGAGGAGGGATAGGAATACATTCTTTGCTTATGGCAGAGGTATTGTTGAGGTTAAGATACCCTTTGGTTTGGTTGATTTGAAAGGGGATCCTTCCTACATAAAAACCTTTGTGGGTGGAACATTCTATTCGGGTATGTATTACAGGGACGGTAGGGATGGGAGGGTTTTGGCCTGGTGGCCCCAGGATGTTGATACAAACCGATATTACTATGCCGGAAACCTTTATAAATCCCACATAACCCTTGAAAGGCCTTATGGTTGGAAAGATGTGGGAATTGCGGGTTTATTAAGTCCGAAAACGGTTGAGATGGGTTATAACTGTGAGGTGGGTTATAATTGTGATATAAAGTTTGTCATATACGACAACAATTCGCAAGTAATCCAGCCTTGTACCATAAGTGTTAAAATCCTTGAATATCCAACTTTAAACCTTATATACTCTTGGGATACGACAATAACGCTTTATTCCTTGACATACGATACACTCGGTTTTACATGGAACCCCTATTCTTCGGGTTATTACAAGGTTGTAATAGAACTTTCCGATGACCAATCGCAGAAAAACAACTATTACGAGGTAATTTTTGGGGTATCAAGGGTTTTTTCCGCCCCTTATGTTGAAAACTTTGAAGGGGAATTTTTCCTACCCCTCGGATGGAATGGGGAAGGGGATGGATGGGTTTTGGGGAATAACTTTTTGAACCCCAACATTGCCCCCGCTTATGGCGTTTCAGGGTATAAATTTGCGGAATTTACAACATATACCGCTTTATCTGGGGATTCATCCGTCTTAATATCACCTAAGATAATATCGCCTTCGGATGCGGTTTTAACATTTTGGTGGTGGAACGGCCCCACATTTTCCGGAAGGGGAAATTACGATGTATTAAAGGTATATTACAAAACGCAAACAACACCTTGGACGCTTTTGGCTTGGTTTTATGGTGATGTTTATAATTGGAGAAACGAAATAATACCATTACCCGTTTCCGCCGGTGATACCGTTCGGTTAAAGCTTGTCGCAATAAGCGATTATGGGGATACGGATATTTCCTTAGACGATGTTGGAATTATCAGAAATCCGGTATATGTTTCGGAAAATAGCACAGTTTTGGAAGGTTTTAAAGTTGTTAAAGGGGGCATTATGCTTTATAAGGGTAGATATTACGAAATATACGATGCGAGGGGTAGGGTTGTGTTTAACGGTTTTGCGGAAAAGGATGGGGTTTTAAGGTTGCCAAAGGGGGTTTATTTTGTAAAGGTTAAGGGGGAGGTTTTTAAGGTTTTAATCCGATAGGGTTATACTTATACTCTCCCCACAAACAAACCCTACCCCCTTATAATATCGTCTTGCGGGGCCGTAGCTCAACCGGCAGAGCAGCGGACTCATAATCCGTGGGTTGGGGGTTCGAGTCCCTCCGGCCCCACTTTTCTC
>CAYRSH010000054.1:0-9968 GCA_964426895.1 uncultured bacterium | reverse complement strand
TATATCTTATCATTCAAATCCTTCTACCCCTAAACTGATATGTGCGTAATACCCTACGCCATCCTCATAACCATTTACTCGCTTTACAACCCCTTCGGATTGTTTGATTCTTCAAGGTTCAAACAGATGTTTATACCCTTTGAGGTGGTCTTTATCTCCTCATTACTATCAAGACATCGTTTTCAAGTTTTAAAACCTCGTCAATCCTAAACTTTAACCTCCTATCCAAACCCAAATTTTCCACATAAACATCCAAACCCTTACCCATAAAGGAAGGGGAAACAAAAGCATAAATTTTATCAACCAAACCGGAGTTCAGGAAGGTTGAAAACATCATCCTTCCACCTTCAACCAAAACCGATTGAATACCAAAATCCTTTAAAACCTCCAAGATTGCCTGAGCATCTATGTTTTTAATTTTCTTTATTATTACACCCTCGGGGACAACGGGTTCCTCGGAGGTTATAAGTATTGTGGGGGTGTTTTTTGTGTCAAATACCTTCGCGGAAAATGGCACATTTCCCCTACCGCTTACCACAACCCTAAAAGGCATTCTTTCGGAATAAACATCCCTTGGGGTTAATAAAGGGTCATCGGTCAATATCGTATTTGCACCCACCATAATGGCGTCGTATTCCCCCCTTAATTTGTGAACCAACATCCTTGAAAAGTCATCGGTTATCCATTTTGATTTACCTTCAATATCCGATATCTTCCCGTCAACTGTTAAGGCCATTTTTAATGCCACAAACGGCCTGTTCTTTTCATAGAAAGTAAAAAACGCCTCGTTTTGCCTTCTAACCTCATCTTCCAAAACCCCCCATTTAACATCTATACCCGCATTCAACAGTTCTTTCACCCCCTTCCCCCTAACCTTTGGGTTCGGATCCAATGATCCTATGATAACCCTCTTTATTCCGGCTTCTATAATCGCCTTTGTGCAAGGCGGTTGTTTCCCGTAAAAGTTATGCGGTTCCAAACTGACATACATTGTTGCACCCTTACAGGACTCTCCGGCATCTTTTATAGCCCTAACCTCCGCGTGTTCCTCTCCGTATCTTCTGTGATAACCTATACCCACAATCCTACCTTTATTCACTATTACCGCCCCGACCAAGGGATTGGGTGAAACAAAACCCCTCCCAAACTCCGCCAATTGTATAGCAAGTCTCATAAAAAATTCATCGTCGTTTTCCCTATAAGCCTTTAAAACCTTATCATCCCTTATCAAAGTTTTTTAATTTCGGATTTAAAAGGAACCAGATTTGAAACCGTATATGCGGCCGGGCATTTTTTATTTGCCAACTCCCTTATCTCGTTTAAAACCTCAAAGGGAGCATCGGATTCAACCTCTAAGGATACCCCAACCTCCTCAACCACGGGGGCATCCGTAATTTCAAAAACGGCCTTCATATTAACCTTACTATAACCCTTAGCCTTTAAGGATTTTATCTCCACCCCCTTTAAAGCCGCTAAGGTCATAAATGTGGTGCAATAACAGGACACCATGGCAAAAACACAGTATTGAACGGGATTCGGGGCATTCCCCTTACCTCCGGACGGTGTTGGTTGATCCGTAAAAAGCGTTATTGAACCGTTTTCAAACTTCAACTCCGCCGAAAACTGCGTTTCTCCAAAA
Source organism: uncultured bacterium (assembly GCA_964426895.1). Taxonomy (GTDB): domain Bacteria; phylum Hydrothermota; class Hydrothermia; order LBFQ01; family LBFQ01; genus Caldipriscus. Next base: position 8,329 of record CAYRSH010000054.1, on the reverse strand, counting down.
TTCCAAACCCCCTCAACCTCAAAAACCCGGTGTTCCGGCATTTCTCCACTTTCCAACTTCTTACGCGTTTCCTCAACTCTCTCAACATTTATGTTGTTCATATATTTAGGTATTATAAAGCGGGCCGTTTTGCAAGGTTTAAAACCCTCCTCCTCCAAAAGGCGGATTTTCTTGCGGAATTCTTTATTTTCTTCTTTTCAAGTAGGGGCCTCGTCGCATCCGTGGATTCTGGATGCCTCCTGTAATAGTATAAAACCTTATGTATCCTCCCAACCCTATAAAGTTCGCTTATCTTTAAAACCACATCGTAATCCTCGGCAAAATTCGGAAAATTAACCTCATCAAATCCCCCAATACTTTCCAAAACTTCCCTCTTATAACTCCTAACGGCCCCAGCACCCTCCACCCTCAAAATGTTGTTTATGGAAAACTCCAAATGTTTAACCGTTCCCATTTCTACTATCGGATTACCTTTTTCATCAACCACATCGTAATATGATACGGCCAATCCAACGGGATATTCCTTATGGTATTCGTAAATAGTCCTCAAAGCATCCTTTGAGTACAAATCGTCGGAATCCAACTGCGAAATTATCCAACCCTTTGAATTTTTTATACCTATGTTTAAGCAACCCGCCAAACTCTCCCCCTGAACCTCAACTAACTTTATTCTATTATCCCCTTGCGAAAACCTCTTAACCACTTCCCGTGTACTATCCGTTGATCCGTTATCCACAACTACGCACTCCCAATCGGAAAAATCGTTTTCTAAAAGGGATTCCAAGGCCTTACCTATGAATCTTTCTCTATTTCTTACGGGAATTATAACGGATACATAGGGTTTATGCGGTTTCTCTTTTAAAGGTAAGTCAAGGGGTTTGTTTAAATATGCACCAATTTTAACAAGAAAATTCTTAAAAATCGCCTCCAAAACCATTTCATCACTTTGGGAATATGTCAAATATTTAAAAGCCTCGGAGTATAGTTTTCCAAACCCTTCAACACTAAACCTTTCAGATAAAACCTTATCAAGAACTAAATGGGTTTTACCCATAGTATATAGTTTCAACCTCGCGTAATATTCCCAGAATTTTCCGTATTCCCAAGCATTTATACCCTCCAAAAAATCCCAATCGTACAACCTCAAAGGTCCCAACTCCGCCCTTTCGGTAAAATCCTGAAAATCCCCAACATCAAAAACCTTACCCTTATACATGTATTTACCAACAACTATCGGATGCTTTGGTATATCCTTTAAGTTTTCGTATATTACAGCGGTATTATCCTCCAAAACCGCCAACACATCCCCAACCCTATTGAGTAAAGGCTCTCCCGATCTTGAAAACTGTACTTTCATCCACCCCCAAGGGATTGGACATATCTGTTTCTCAAATCCGTAGCAACCGTCCTTATCGCATTTGAAAGGTTTGATCCCAATTGCAGGTTTTCTACACTTTGGCTTAAAGGATTACCATTAAACTCAACGGGTTTTCCCGTTTTTACATCGTAAATGGTTATTGTAAAACTAACGATGTTGTTTTTTGAAGAAACCGAACCAAAAACGAATATGTCGGAACCCACCGTTTGCGCTATGCTTAAAACATCCTTTTCGGTTATCGTCCTTTTCGTTAAACCCCTTGAATTTATATACATCTTTGCCGCATTCTTATCATAAACCCTAAACCTCGTACTCTCGTTAAATACATCGTATATGTAATTCATCAATGTATCGCCTAAGCCATAAGATGCCGCTTGCTCATCCTCTTCCCTAAATGGGAAAACTATAACCTTCTTTTGTAAAAACTCAACACCCTTATAAGCCTTGTTTAATTCGTCAAGGACCAAGGGGGTTATATCATACCTTGAATCGTACCAAACCGCATTTGACACATCAAGGACAACCTCATAACCCATACCCTTCGCTATCTTCTCGGTTGTTTCCTTAACCTTTTGAATATAAGGGGACATTATCTCCCTGCTTTTGGCCTCAACCTGTCTGATTATGAAGTTTGAAATGCTATCAAGTTGCCTCTTGTATTCTTCTATTTCCCTTTGTCTCAAAATCCTCTCAGCATCCGTTAGTATGGGCCACTGTTTTTCCAATGAGGATTGCAGGGAATCCAACTTTCTCTTTACGGAATCCCTTTTAACTTCAAGGGTTGCCTTATACCTTATAACCTGCTCCCTCGCATCCTTTAAATCTATGTATTCGTTATAAATCTTTTCCATATTTACAAAGGCCACCTTGGAGGATTGGGATAAAACTATTAAAAGAACCATGACAATCTGGAAATCCTACCGTGCCAAATTCTGAGGTATATCCTTATGGAATCACGGGAATAATCGCCGTAATGTATGCTATCAACTACAACCTTGCCGAGGTAATCACCCTCATCAAAACTCCCAGAAATACCGAAATCAAACCATAACGCCAAAGTATCGTAAGGGGTTATGCCAATATATTTACCGTATCCCAAAGGCGGTATTGGATAATCGGCATTGTAGGGTTTAAACAGGGTTTCCCTATAACCAAACTTAGCCGTATCCCGTGAAGGGGAGATCAATCTCAAACTATCAAGAACAAACAGAAGGGATGCAAAGTTATTCTCATCTTCTGGATTGCAAGGGGATATACTGTCCTTAAAACACGCACCGGAAAACTGCCCGGAACCATAAGAATAAAGGCTTATATACGAGTAATAGGGTGAAACATTTATAGTATCGCCCGTTCTAATATCCGATGGGGCGTATGCGAATACCAAGAATTTCTTGTAGGGTGTGGTTATTAAAGCAAATGTATCGTTTGTTGTAAGTATTCTGTGTAAGGATGTGGAATCCACCCCATAAACCGTAAAGCTATCGGCGCCTTCCAAGTAATACCAATATATGTATAGGGATTTACCATCCCCTCCGCCAATAACTTTTGATATTCTTGGGTTTGAAGGCAAAGTTCCGCCCGCACAGGATATAAAGAGGGTTAATAATGCCAACCGCTTCATACCTTTATTCTTATCGCGTATCCGAGGGCATCCCTTGCGAGGCTTTCTATTTCCCTTATTATGTGTTCATCGCTCGTCCCTTCAAGGCCTATCTCTATGAATACCGGTTCCGTGCTTTCAAATATCAGATTTTTTGTATATGGGGAGAACCCCTTTACCAACTTTTCGTCTATTATAACCAATGCATACTCTTGGGAATTTAGGAGACTTTTAACCTTTTTTTCAACTTCCAAAGGGTCTTCGGATTCAAAAACATCACAACCCGCCAAGAGTAAACCCGCGGAAAATTGCGGTCTTACTATTGCGAGAACCTTGTGCATAAGTTGGGAATTTTACACCCGTTCCGTTTATACCTCTGTCATCCTCCCGTATCCCCCAAGGGAGTATGCTAAGGGGTCTTAGCAGGTATATGCTGGTAGTAATTTCCATACGGGTTTTCAATACATTAATAAACAAAGACGGTGGTATGGAGGTTATACTCGCTGGTGATAAAATTTATGCTATAAGGGGTACAGATGGTTCCTAAGGCAACAGGTGATGTTGATGTGGATGGGAGTTTGGAAGTGGTTTTCGTATCACAGGAGGATACATTATATGTTTTAAACGGTTCGGACGGAAGCATAAAGAGGAATAATCGCCTCTCCCGCCGACGGGAATGTTATAAGGTTTATGCCCTTAACGGAAGGTATGGGGTATATATGTGGTCAAACGATACGGGGAATACGGTAAGGCATACACCTGTCGTATGGGATATAAACAGGGATGTGAAGAGGGAAGTTATTGCAGTAAAAGGGAATGTTTTGTATGCGATAGGGGGTACGAATGCAAGTCTTCAAGTTATGGCGAGGAATGGGGCTATTTTGACGGTTGCCAATAACGGAAGCGTTTTGTGGAGGGATTCCTTACCCTTTAACATACATGACCTCATCGTTGCCGATGCGGACGGCGATAGCTGTTCCGAAATTATAGCAGCAGGTAATCAAGTTGTATTAATAGATTCGCCCTTAAACGAGGGGGGATGTCCTACGGATGTATATGAGAATCCGGAAGGTGTTGAAACCCAATAAAGGCGTGTATTTCATAGTGGAAAGGGGTAAAAAACCGGTAAAAGTTATAAAAAGATAAAAATACCGTTCAACGCAACTTGACATAAGGAGATAATCGTCCTTAGAATATAAAGCTTATGAAAAGATTTTTGCAAGTTTCTGCCTTATTGTTTGCACTTTTGGGTTTCGCGTATGCCCAATTTCCCCCAAGGCATATAGCCCTCGGCGATTGGCTTATGCTCCACGGCTCCTTGGGTCATAACGGATTTTCGGCGTTAAAGGGTTCAATTACGGGATGGAATGTAAGGTATTCCATATATGCCGGAGATGGGGAATCCCAGCCCGTTGTTGGCGATGCGAATGGAGACGGTATTCCGGATATAGTATTTGTTAACTGGTTTGGTTGTAGCGTTAGTTCTTATAACGGTTCAACTGGAGGCTTACAATGGAGTAGATCCCTTGGGGGTTATGGGGCTCCGAACGCCCCGGCCATGGCCAATCTAATACCCGCTTCACCTGGCCTTGAAATAGTGGTATCCTGCGGTTCCGGTTTATATCTCCTAAGGGGTACCGATGGTAGCACCATATGGACAAACGGTTACGGGGAATACCCGGCTCCGGCCGTAGCGTTTGACGGACCCGATACCTTAATAATATCTTCAAACGGCACAAATGTATATGCCATTAGGCCTAATGGTACATTGGCTTGGTCCGCGACGGCCGGCGGAACGACATATCACTCCGCATCCCCGGCAATAGGTGATATAAACGGGGATAACAGGTATGAAGTGGTTGTTAGGGGTAATGACGGATATGTTAGGGCTTACCGATTCTCAAACGGTATGCTTTTGTGGAGTTCATATGTTGGAAGCCCACCTTGGTCGGAGGTTAGCCTTGGCGATATAAACAACGATTGCATAGATGAGGTGATAGTTGTAAATTCATCGGGAACCCTTTATGTGCTTAACGGAACGGATGGTAGCACGATATGGACATATTCTTTGGGTTCGGTTCCGGCAGGACCTATATCCGTGGCCGACATTAACGGCGATAGGATAAACGACATTATAGTGGGTCTTAGAAATAGTTCAGGCGCTTGTGTTAGCGGTGTGGGTATAACCGTCTTATCCGGAACGGGGACACTTTTATGGAGTAGTACGGGCTGGACGCCAAACGCCATGCATGGAGGGGGAAGGATTGTTGCGGATTTTGACGGCGATGGGCAACTTGAAATAGCCGGCGTACCTTATGGTTCATGGTGTAGTGGCGATGGAAACTTCCGTATGTTTAACGCTTTAACCGGGACATTGGAATGGACATATCCTTATGGTGTGGATGCAGAAGGGGCTTCTATGGCGGATGTTGATGGGGATATGTGTGCGGAATTGATGTTATTACCATCGTGCTGTGGGAGTAGTAATATCGTTGTTTTGGATGGGCCTGGTACCGGATGCGGTTTCTACCCTTATAACGACACCTGTGGGGTATTGGGTTATGATGACCCGGTTAAGGTTGGGGAAGGTATATCATCCGATAAGTTTGAGGTTGAAGGAGGAGAGGGTGGTTTGTTCGTTAAGGGTGAGGGTTATGTTGTAATATATGACAATTCGGGTTCAAAGAGGTTTGAGGGGTTTGTTAAGGGTAAAAGGTTTGTAAGGTTGAATAAAGGGGTTTATTATGTAAAAGTTGGAGGCGGTATAAGGACGGTCGTGGTTAAGTAAGGGAATAAACAATCCGGGGATATAATTTCCTTATGTTTCCCTTACCACCTTTTTTGGAGTTTTTCACATACGAGAGTTCCCATTTTCACATACATTACCATAAAGGGGTTGAAGATGTCGTTATAACCGTTTCGGAGATAGCGGACAGCATATATGAGGAGTATGTTAAGGTTTTTGGGTACAATCCCGGAAAGATAAACCTTGTGATTTTAGACGCTTACGATTTTTCAAACGGTTTTTCTACACCCATTTATGAAAATACCATTTACATTTTTCTCCAAAATCCATTTGCGGATTTTTATTTTGGTTTTGGTTCAATGAAGAGTTGGTTGGAACTCGTTATATCGCACGAATTGGTTCATATATTTCACCTTGATTATCCGCATACATTTTTGGATTTTCCGGTTGCAGGTATTGTAAGAAAAACCTTCGGTAGGGTTCCATCAATATTGGCATTTCCAAACATGTTTGACCCCGGATGGCAGATAGAGGGTTTGGCGGTATATTTTGAATCAAAAAACGGATACGGCAGGCTGAATTCTGGCCAGTACAAAAACCTATTATTGGCATATGTTTCGGGTAATAGGTTTTCCCCGGATATTATGTCAAGCAACCCAGCCGTATGGCAAGAGGGTTTAATCTCGTATCTCTGGGGTGGTTTCTTCACAAAATATTTGGCTGAAAGATATGGGGAAAATTACATAATTGACAGGTTCGTTAAATCCTCTTATTTTGAAAACCTTTCCTGCGTTTTAACCCTGGGTTTTTTCCCGGGAAGTTGGATTTTAAAAGATAAGGAGGATTTTAAAGGTTGGATGCAAGGGCTTATAAAAGAGGCTATGGAATTTCAAATGCCCGATAGTTTAATAACGGATTATGGATACTTAAAACTTTCACCGACATTATCCCCATCAGGCATATTCTTGGCTTTCGTTGAAAACACAACATACGATTATCCCTCAATTGTAATAATTGACATAAGGAAAGGAAGAGAAATAAACCGTTTAAAGGGTTTAGTTTTGCCCCATTTGTCCTTTGAAGGGGATAGCATTATTTACTTTGCCATGTATGAAAACCACAAAAACTTTTTTATATTTTCGGATATTTATTCTTGGAATTTTCTGAGGGGAAAAATCAAAAGGATAACGAGGGGAGAAAGGGCTTTCTCGCCGTATAAATATGGGGATACGCTTTTTTATGTTAAGAGGGTTGGATTAAGGCAGGAGATAGTTATGAGGGTTGGGGATAAAAGGGAAGTTTTATATACCGGAAAGGTTTATCAGGGGTTTAACAACATCCAATACTTTAACGGGAAATTGTTTCTGAGCATTAACGATGATGGGAAATACGATATAGGGTATTTTGATTTTGAGGATGGGGAAATCAAAAGGATTACAAACGATGAGGCCGTTGATATTTTTTCCTATGCGGATAGTTCGGGGGTTTATTTTTCAAGGGATGAGGGGAAAGGTTATGAGGTTTTTGTTTATAAAAACGGTGGATTTTTTAAGGCCAACAAAAAGTTCTTTTCCGTTATGTATCCCAAACCTTTTAAAGGGAAAATATTGGGTTCTTATTTAACGCCAAAGGGTTATGATGTGGGAATTTCCGGAGTTGGTTTTGAAAGGGTTGAAGTTGTTGTTTCGTATGAACAAAAGGAGGAATTACCCCTTTACGGTTTAAAGCCCGTTTCAAAACCTTACAATCCCTTAAAACACATAATACCGAAATATTGGCTACCTTTAACATTTGCCATTATATACGATACTTTAATTGTCTTTGAATCCACGGTTGAAACATCCGGTGGCGATGTTTTGTTTAGGCACAACTACGCATATTCTTTAAACTTCTTTTCAAGGATAACCCCTTCCGATACATTTTTCGGGGTTTCTCAAAACTTTGCGTATATTTTTACCGGCTCTTATCCCTTTTTCTCCGCCAATGTAAAGTTGTCATACGATACAATTCCCCGGTTTGAAGTGTATCCGTCTTTTAATTTTCCGTTTTTTAAAACGAGGAGTTTAAAGGGGTTTTCAATAGTTTCAGGGTTTTCAAGGTATTTTTGGAAGTTGGGGGTTTCCGCTTATTACTCCTCCGCGTTTTCATACAAAAAAAGTGGGATTTTGGCCGAGGGTTTTACGGTTTATGCTGAGGCGTTATACGGAAACTATGGGGGAGAGTTTTATGTGGGTGGAAGACTCGCTTTACCCGTTTGGAACATCCTCTTAAACTTTAAAGGCTTTGCCTATAAAGGTTTATACGATACCTTGGGTTATTTCGTCCTATTGCTACCAAACATTTTTAAACCCCATTTTCCGGATATAAACATAGGGTTGATACCACCACCGTATTACCATTTTTCACCTTTGTTATTCCTTTCAAGGATATACCCCTCCGCCTTTTACGATGGGGATTTCGGTTTTTTACTCTTTGGGGATTTTATAGTTTTGGGAAATACGCCTATAACTTTTGGGGTCGGATATTCAATATACCCGAAGAGGGGTTTAAGGCTTGTAATTCAGCCATAAGTGATAAAACACCTAACACCTATATAATATATCCC
>CAYRSH010000053.1:0-10815 GCA_964426895.1 uncultured bacterium | reverse complement strand
CCTAAGGATTTTTCAAGTGTATAACCTTATTATAGGGATAATTGGATGGGTTTTGCGGCGATATTGCAAGGATAAGGCGAGGCATTTTAGCGTATCACTTTGTGCCTTGTATAGGGTTCATTAAATGTTAGATGGTCTTGTTTTGGGTAAGGGTTATATTGAACCCGAAAGGCTTTAAGCCTAAAAATCTTTTCAAATTTATAATACCCACCTATGCTTACCCGGGAAGAGATGTTGAAAAGGTATGCCGAGATATTAAGGGAAAACAACACAATAACCATAACCACAAAGGATAAAAACGGCAAGGTCTGGTCAGCAAAGACCTATTTGGGTGATGAAGATGGTTATATATATGTGATTTTGGAGGATAAGGGGCATACGCTTAACAACATAAAGGAAAATCCCGAGGTTTATTTTGTAATCGAAAAGGGTTCCCCGGATAGGTTTATACAGGGGTATGGAAGGGTTGAAATAATAGGACCTACGAGCAAATACGATAGGGAGAGGACAATCGTGGTTAGGAAAAACTTTCCAATAATACCCTTTTTGAAGGCCGTACCCGAAACCACAGTGGTAAGGATAGTCCCCACAAAGGTTTTTGTTAGCGATTTCTCTAAGGGTTGGATTCCGAGGTTTGAAATAGAGTTTAACGAGGAGGATTTCAAAAAGTTAAAGGAAATATATCCGAAAACCCCAAAGTGGAAACTATACATTCAGGCGACAAGGCCTTGGGTAATATACGCCACCGTGGCTGCGGTAATGGTGGGAACGCTTTTATCCGGAAAGTTTGATTTGTTAAAATTTATCCTAACCTTAATAGGTGCGGTTTCCGTACACTTGGCGGTAAACGCAAGTGCGGATTACTTTGATTACAAGAAGGGTGCGGATAGGTGGGATACCCTTGGTTCAAGTAGGGTTATTGTTGATAAACTCTTAAAGCCCTCCGAGGTTTTGGCGGTATCCTTGGTCTTGTACGCCGTTGCCCTATTATCCGGTTTGACATTGTGGTATCTTTTGGGTTTTGATAGGGTTCTACTATATCTAATATTGGCCGGTTTTGTTCTCGGTTTCTTTTATGCATTTATTCCAGTAGGCTGGAAATACCTAGCCTTGGGAGATGTTGCGGTATTTCTCGCATGGTCTTCAATATCCGCCGGTGCTTATTACATTCAAACCCAAACATTGGACGCCAAAGCCTTCCTCGGTTATATGCCCGTATCTTTGTTGATAGTAGGAATTTTACAGGGAAATAACATGAGGGATATTTATGACGATCAGAGGGCGGGGTACAAAACATTTGCCGGAATAATAGGTCCGAAAGCATCAAAGTATTATTACGCATTCTTAATACTGTCAGCCTATATTCTCGTTCCCATAATGATAGCCTTCGGTATATGGCCTGTATGGTCTTTGGCGGTTTATTTAACCCTACCCCAAGCCTTCAGAAATATATCCTGGGCGTTTAAACCAAACTTCATACAGTATGGGATGTTGGACTTTTATACCGCCCAACTCCAAACGGTTTTCAGCAATGCATTAATCCTTTCTTTAATATTGAGCATTTTGGATAAGGCCTTGTAGTAAGTCTTACGCCTTTAAAATATACCTTTATGCCCGTATATAGGTTTAAAGGTTCCCCCTTTGTATTACACGCACCATTTGAACCCGCTGGGGATCAGCCGAAGGCCATTGAAGGGTTGGTTGAAAGGATTAAAAGGGGTGAGAGGTTTTCCGTACTTTTGGGTGCAACCGGAACGGGAAAAACTTACACTATAGCCCATGTTATAGCAAGAATCGGAAAGCCAACCCTAATACTTTCGCATAACAAGACATTGGCGGCCCAACTTTATGGGGAGTTAAAATCCCTTTTCCCCGAAAACGCCGTTGAATACTTTATTTCTTATTACGACTACTATCAACCGGAGGCATATATACCCCAGACTGACACATACATACCAAAGGAGGCGACGATAAACGATGACATAGAAAGGCTAAGGCTTAGAACCGTTTCCTCATTAATGACCCGAGAGGATGTTATAGTTGTGGCCTCCGTTTCGGCAATATATTCCTTAGACGATCCGGATGTAATAAGGGAGAGTTTTTTACACATAAAGGTTGGGGATAGATGGAATTTAAAGGATTTCGCGTTAGAACTCGTGAATCTGAGGTATGAGAGGAACGATATAGACTTACAAAGGGGAAGGTTTAGGATAAGGGGTGATGTGGTTGATATAATCCCGGCTTATGAGGAGTTTATTTTAAGGGTTGATTTTTGGGGCGATGAGATAGACAGGATTAGGATGTTAGAACCTACAACCTTAAAGGTTATAAGGGAATTAAAAGAATACATGTTGTACCCAGCCGCACACTTCTTGGGAGGTGAAGATAGGTTGGAGAGGGCTATAAAAAGCATAGAAATGGAATTGCAGGAGAGGTTAAAGGAATTGAAGGAACAGGGTAAATTCCTTGAAGCCCAAAGACTTGAACAGAGGACGAGATACGATATTGAACTTTTGAGGACGACGGGAACTTGCCCGGGAATAGAAAACTATTCAAGGCATATAACGGGGAGAAAACCCGGAGAGAGGCCTTGGACCCTAATAGATTACTTCCCCGAGGATTTCTTAACCGTTATTGACGAATCCCATGTAACCGTGCCGCAATTAAGGGCGATGTATGAGGCGGATAAAACGAGAAAGTTAAACCTAATAGAATACGGCTTTAGACTCCCTTCGGCTTTGGACAACAGGCCTTTAAAGTTTGAAGAATTGATGTCTTTATTAAAGCAGGTTATATTCATGTCCGCAACACCCGGACCATTTGAACTTGAACTAACGGGTGGCGAGGTGGTTGAGCAGATAGTTAGACCCACGGGAATACCCGATCCAGTTGTTGAGGTTAGGCCACTGGAAAACATGATGGACAACCTTTTGGAAGAGATAAGGAAAAACATTGAAAGGGGAGATAGGGTTCTCATAACCACCTTAACCAAGAGGTCTGCGGAAGAGGTTTCGGATTACCTTAGGGAGGTTGGCATAAAGGCGGGTTATCTTCACTCGGAATTGGATGCAATAGAGAGGGTTAAAATTTTAAGGGATTTGAGGTTGGGGAATATAGATGTTTTGGTTGGCGTTAATTTGTTGAGGGAGGGTTTGGACCTTCCGGAGGTTTCTTTGGTTGCGATAACAGACGCCGACAAGACCGGATTTTTAAGGTCATATACCGCATTAATACAGACAATCGGTAGGGCCGCAAGGAATGCGGCGGGTAAGGTAATTCTATACGCCGACGAGATCACCGAAGCGATGAAAAAGGCAATTGAGGAAACGGAAAGGAGGAGGAAAATCCAGTTGGAATACAATAGAAAACACGGTATTATTCCAAGAACCATAAAGAAGAGTAGGGAAGAGATATTAAAAGCCACAGGGGTTGCGGATGAAAGGATATTGACAAGAGAGGAAGACGATTTGGAGGAGAGAATAAACGAAATCATTAAAGAGTATCCACGCCATAGGGCGGTAAAGGAATTGAAGAAAATGATGACATTTTACGCGGAAAACTTAGAATTTGAAAAGGCAATGGTTCTTAGGGATAAATTGAGGGAAATGGGGGAGTTGGTTTAATTATCTGTCCTTTCTGCTCCAATCGTAGGGTATAACGCCGTGTGCCGGTTTTCTCAGTTCATCCGGATTTTCGTGGTTGTAAGGTTTTGTAATAATGTTTATAACTATCGCCTCTTCAAGGCCGATGTTTTTAAATCCATGCCAAACGAGGGGAGGAATTTTTACGAGTATGGGATTATATATCCCTATGTAAAACTCGTTTATTTCCCCTTTTGTTGGGCTACTTTCCCTATCATCGTATAAAACGAGTTTTATCATTCCATGGATACAGGTTATGAAATCCGTTTGAAATCTATGCGCATGCCAAGCCTTTACAACACCCGGATAGGCGGTGGTATAATAAACCTGTCCAAAACCCTCAAATATGTCATCATCTACCCTCAAAATCTCCGCGAGCCTTCCCCTATCGTCGGGAATCACCTTTAAGGATTTTACTTTAACCCCCTCAATCATTTTGGGTATAATAAGGTGGAAACTTTTCATCCTTAAAATATTAAAGCCCGGTATTTGCAAGGGGTTTAAACGCACAAACATGTGGGCGCTTAACATTGAACGGTTCTTGGCAAACATATCAGGGCAGTTATCGGCATACTGGGGTACCAATGGGGTTGTTAAGTGGTCAAGAAATGTTGGCCCTGTGGCCGGTAAATGTACGCCATCGTTGAAGGAATATGTGGGGAACTTATGCGGATGGATTACCCGATATAGTGGTTTCAAGTGATAATGGCAAAATAATATGGACTTTAAGCGTTGGTGCAATTGGACGGGGATGCGTGTTTGGAATTTATAGAAAGGGGAAGCGATACAAATCTTGAGGGGGGCGCGATATGTATTCAAGTCCGCCATCGGTATCGGACATAGATAACGATAAGGTTTCACTATCCGAAACCTAATACGATTGGGTTCAACGGTTTAACGAGAGCGGTTAGAAATAGTGGCCGATCCAACCACATCCGGATTTGAAGTATTAACCGCTTCGTTTAGGGGTAACGCTAACATTTTAAATTCGGCCGATGGTTCGGTTTAATAGGATTGAAATCATTTTAACCGGCGAAACATCCCTTCAAGTTGCGGTCATAGACGATAACTGCTCCATATACAACGACGGTGATCTGGCCTTGGGGAAATAAGGTTCAAGGTGGGCACAAAATAACCGTAAAGGTTGCAATGACGAGATAGCCCACCTTATAATATCCGATTATGCTGGTTTTACTCTCTTATACGATAACTTTTAGCATAACGGATGCAATAACGGGGTATGGGGTGAGGGCAACCGTAAAGATAAACGATATAATTCATAAAACCACGGAAAACGGATTCCTAACCTTAGATCTCAAAGAGGGTGAATACAACATAAGCGTTGAGGCAAAGGGATACAGGGGATTAAAAACCACATTAAATGTGGATAAGACCACACCCACAAATATAAACTTCATGCTTATGCCCTTGGAAGTTCCCCAACCCCCCAGACCAAAAAACGGATATGCCGTATGGTACGGTTGGGTTGTTGATGAAAAAACACATACCCCTTTGGAAAATGTAAGTGTTGAAGTGCATACCCCTTATGGGTCCTATAATGCGAAAACGGATAAAAATGGGTATTACTATGTTGAAATTCCCGTAAAGGGCTCCAACGGTGAAAAACCCTTAGAGGGAAAGGTTATATTCAGTAAAAACGGATACACAACTTTTGAAAAGACGGGTATATTCATATTAGAGGGTGTTCAAAGGTTAAACGCCCAACTATCCCCCGGTAAGGGTAGGGTAATAAAGAAAAAGGAACATGGGATAAACGCGGAGAAACAATCCGATGATTTAAAAAAAAAGCCCTTTATCCCTTCCTATGAAGACTACGAACTGCATGCTCCCCTACTTATTCCCCCTTCAACCATAAAGGTTGGAACGAGTTGCAGTTGTAGGAGTTGCTCATCGGTAAGCATAGTTTCCCTTGAAACATATGTACAATTTGGCCTTGACGATGAATGGATAGCCAGTTGGAGTGCGCATTCCCTGAGGGCTGGGGCCATCCCTTATAGGTCTTATGGTGCTTGGCATGTTTTAAACCCCATAAACTCCTCCTATGATATTTGTAATAACGCTTGTTGCCAGGTTTGGGATCCGAGTGATAGTTATTCATCAACCGTAAACGCCGCTATATACACATCGGGTATAATGCTTGAAAACTCGGGAAGTATAGCGAGATCCGAATATTCGGCCGAAAACAACAACTGCGGTTGTGGGGACGGCTATTCTGGGGATGGTGTTTATTGGCCTTGTATATCCGATCCCGTTTGTACGGGTCATTCCTGTTATGGACACGGAAGGGGTATGTGCCAATGGGGTTCATCAAGGTGGGCAAATAACGGTTATACTTGGAAATGGATAAACGAACACTACTATTCACCCGGAGGATATAGGTTATCCACGCCCATGTATATAACCTCTATAAGCGCAAGTCCAACGAATGTTTGCATAGGTGATACATTTACCATATATGTGAATATTCGGAACTATGCGGAAGACACACACACACCCAGATAATGATCGGGGCATCTCTCTATAACGGCAGTTATTACAGCGACCCACCCAACGATAGAAAAATAACCGTACCTTCCGGTTCCTCTACGGGGAGCAGGATATTCGTTATACCATCCGGGATTCCATCGGGAACATACGATTTATTGGTCGCCTTATGGTTTGATGTTGATGAAAATAACGCTATAAACTCTGGTGATTTTATGATGTATATGGTTTCTGAACCCTCTTTGATAAATGTTTGCTTAACATCCGTTGATGAGGAAATATCAAACTTAACGAAAAATGGAGGAAAGGTTTATAGCGTTGATGGGAAAAGGGTGGAGGAGATTAAGAGTAAGGGGGTTTATTTCATTATAAAAGACGGGAAGGTCAAAAAGGTTATAAAGCGTTAATCATTCAAACAGTTTGGCCAAACGCTCTGGATACTCCGATAGAATACTTTTCTTTTTTTCCTTCCATTTCTTTCCAGTAAACGCCGAAATCTCCTTTTCGTAAATGGAAAAAATGGACTTTAATGTATTAACGATCTCATCGGGATAAGGCTTGGGGGGTAGGGAATACTTTAAAACCTTATCGGCCGCACGCTTAAAAACGATTTCACCAACGATTTTTCTGGATTCCGATACCAAGGATGAAAATATATTTACGGTTGTTTTTGCTTCTTTGAAATTATATTCAAACATAGGTTTTGGCTCCGTTGCGGGATATGTGGTTATAAGGTTTCCCCTTTGAAAGATCAACGGAATAATATCCGCCCCGAAAGAAGGGGGAACGCTTAAACCGAAAACGGTAATTACATTGCTTCCATCGGAAATTATAAGTATTCTCGTCATACCCCTACTGACCTCAACTGTGCCGTTTATCCTTTTTAACTTTTCCGCATTCCATTGACCCGCAGGAGAATCAACTATATCCTTTAAACCGTATATAAAGCCCAAAATCTTGTCAATGTGGTTGAATTCCACCAAGTAAAAATCCGTGGAAAGTTCCCGTACATTTTGAAGGATTTTTGATGTTGAACCCAAAACATCCAAGTACCTTATTCCGCACAATCTCCCCCCGCATACGGTTCCTATGTATCCCCTGCCTTCCCTATCCGAAAAACATATAATACCGTTAAAACCGTTATCTTCCAAATCCCTGAGTATATCAACAAAATTCCCCTTGACCTTTGTAATGGGTAATTCAGAAAACATTAGAGAAAGTTCCTCACCGTACAGTTCAAAAATGTCTATGTCGTGAATTTCCGGAACATCACCGTTAAAAATTTCAATGGAATATGCGAATCTATCATATTTTCTTAAAGATTTTAACGCCTCGTTTCCCTTTAAATCCCCAATTTTCAAATATATGAGTTTTCCTCCCCTAACATATCCCTCCCCTTCCTTATCCGGAAGTTCAATACTAACCTTCCAAATATACTGACTACCCAGCCTTGCGCTGGATTCAACGGTTTCAAGAAAGTTCCTTATATCCCCCGTCCGTTTCATTCCCCTATGATTTTAATTATTGCCCTTTTCCTCCTCTGCCCATCAAACTCCACATAAAATATCTCCTGCCAAGGCCCGAGGTCTAATCTCCCGTTGGTTATGGGTAATACCACCTGTAAATGGACGAGTAGGTTTTTTAAATGGGCATCCCCATTTGTTTCCCCTGTACGGTGATGGTGATAATCATACCTAAAAGGCGCCAGTTTTTCAAGCCATTCCCATATATCCTTATGTAAGCCGGGTTCGTTATCCTGAACGATTACACTCGCCGTTAAATGCATTGATGAAACCAAACACAAACCCTCCTTTATACCGGATTCCTCAACTGCCCTTTCAACTTCATCCGTAATCCTTATTATCGCCCTCTTCTCAGGCGTGTTAAACCATAAATATTTCGTATATGACTTCACAAGGTAAATATTATAACTTTGAACGGTTTTATTATGGTTGCAGCACATACGCGGCAACCCTACTACATAAACTTTAAATTACATTTATAGAATATCTCACGATGATGTGGATAATCCTAATGCAAGTGCCTGCAAATGGGGGTTTCGGATTTGCCCCCAATGAGCATTCTATAAATTATGTGCCTTTTTCCGCGCCTCGCAATAACTACGGTATAAACACCATATCCTGGCTTCATCCTTATTTTTCTTATAGTTGCGTTACGATACCTTACCGTTATATAGGTACATTTCCACCCCCTTCCTCTCCTTATGTATGTAAATATAATATACTTGGATTTATGCAGGCATGGGCTGGGTTCTGGAATGCTTATGATTTTGATGGTAATGGATATCCGGATTTACCCGTACATATAACCGAAGGTGCTGGGTATGCAGATGCTTGGTTTATCGGATGCCTTATGGATAGCATAGAGATGATTGTAAGTTATAAACAGCAATACATATTGTACCAGACTTCACCCCGCTCCTTTAATCCCGTTTTTATCGGTGAGGAGAGGGATACGCTAATAACCTATCGTATAGATACAATACATTATGTATCCCCTAACTATAATGACTATCAGCATTTTTATGGTACCGATGTTGCGGATATAAACGGTGATGGATTCGTGGATATAATATCCGTCGCTCCGGAAAATTACATATATCCGGATTCAAATCCAAACTTACACGGGGCAGGGTGTATTTATTTTGGACCCACATATACTTCAAGCATATGTTCGGATAGCATTTATGGTTCGCCAGCGGATCCAAAGTTCTTTACCAATCATGTGGCCGTTTCTTCAAATCCTCGTAGAATATTTGTAACAGCCGAAGCGCCACTCGTCGTTGATACAACTTGGCGATTTTGGCAAGCCCTATTAATGGTTAATCCGACCACATATACAACGGTCAAGCTTACAAATGAGTGTGCCGAGGGTGTGGCTGTGGGAGATATAAACAATGACGGATATGACGATGTTGTGTGTAGTACGAGTATGAATTATATAGATAATCCTACGGTGAGCCCAAAGGGAATATATTACCTTTTGGGTCCATCATATTCAACCTTATATACCGCCCTTGATACATTCTATACACACGACTTAATCGTTTATGATATTAACGGGGATGGGAGAAGGGATATAGTGGGTTCGGTTTTTGCCGGATTTGATGATGGTTTGGATTCCATAGCCGTAATAGTCTTATACAACCAGGGGGGAAATCCCCCAACCTTTTATCCCGTGGTGTATAAGGTAAATGAAGACGGTACTCCTGACTGCTTTGGGGGTTATGTTCAGGAAGTTGATATTGGGGACTTTAACTGTGATGGGCTTCCGGATATAATAACAGCTGTCGTTGATCCGTGTGGAGTAGTTGATAGAATAGTGTATATTTTCACAAACATGGGGGGATACCCATATCCAAACTTTTCTCCGGCATTAATTTTAAGGGATACATCCGATATTTACTACGGTATAGTGGCACGGGATTTTGACAACGATGGGTACACGGATTTTGCCATACCCCAATGGTGGACTCACAGTATATGTTTTATTTGGAACAATGTATGTGGTCCCTTGGGACATGATGATGAACTTGTTATAAAAGAGGATTCGGAAAATTGGGAGGATGAATATGTTGAGATATACCTGCCGAACGGTAGGAAGGTTTACAGTGGGAGATATAAGGATTTTCAAGGTAAAGGTATATATATAATACGAACATCAAAGGGCAGGACAAAATCCGTAATTATTAAATAAGGTCGGTGTTAAAATTTAAGGATATGCAAATGGATTTGCGAGAGGAGTTGGAGAGGTTATATCAAGATGGTAGGTTTATGGATCTTCTCGTAAAATCCGAGGAGTGCTTCTTCAAGACGAACGCATTGGAATGTTTGTATTATCTACTTTTGGCATTGGTATACTATGGGGATATAAAGATGGCATATGTTAGGCTGAAACAGTTTTTGAAAAGAGGGGGAAATTTAAATAATGAAAATATTGCCAATATATCCGCTAATGTATGCACTTTATCGCTAGATGTAAATATGCTTAAGGGTTTAGAACCCTATATGGACGATGCTACAAAAATGAATGTAATCTTGCAGGTTTGGGGGGATGTTCACAAGGTTAAAAAAATGTTGGAATCTTCGCAAATTGGGGAGTTTGAAAGGGATTATATCACGGTGAAAATTTCCCGAATATCCGCACAACCTATAAATTTGGACATAGGATATTTTCGCAAAAAGTTTTCGGGTAAACTTTCCAGGGTTGAAATTCTTACAGGTGAGTTTGAAATTTTTATGTATAAGATTTTTAGCGGCGAAATAGATGTAATAAAGGATATAAACCCTTTCATAAAGGAACTCGGAGAACACCGTTTGATAAAAATAGCCTCACTCTTACAATTGTATATATCTTTATTAAAGCAAGACTATCCTTACATATGCCTTATGGAACAGGCATTTGAAAATATGGGAGATAATTACGCATGGTTTATCGCAAGGATATTCAGAAGTTTTTTGGAAGGTCGGGATTTATTGGGAGATACCTCAATACCCGAGGAATACAAAATTTTAAAAACAAATTACCTACTTATGAGAAAATACCTTTATAACGAAGATTTCCGTTCTCCTGAACTGAAAGGTTTCAAACACTTTTGGTGGTTGGTCAATAAGGCCGTTAAAAACGATTTATGGGTAAATTTCTCCGG
>CAYRSH010000052.1:0-10980 GCA_964426895.1 uncultured bacterium | reverse complement strand
TTTAAGGTAATTTTTTGTCTTTACAAAAGGGAATTTATGGACAGAGCAAATACATAACACAAATCTAAGCCTTTAAATACACTATGAATTCCGAACCTTTTCCGACTTCGCTTTTAACCTCAATTTTTCCACCCAATAGTTTAACGAATTTTTTAACAATGAACAAACCCAAACCCGTACCCCCTTCCTTTGTTGTAAAGAATGGCTCAAAAATCCTGTTTAAATCCTCCTTGTCTATACCCTTACCAAAATCCCTTATGGATACATACTTGTATATTTCCCCGTCGCTGTGGGATGTCCCGCAGGATATAATTATCTTTCCCTTTATCGGCGAGACATCAATGGCATTTGAAATTAAGTTGTGTAAAATCTCATAAAGTATATCCCTATCCGTCTTCAACTTAAAGTCCTCGGGTATCTCCATCTTTATATCTAAATGCCGTGAGGAAATCTTGTGGGATAAGTCTTCACATATTTCTTTAACCATTTCCCCTAACGAAAACTCCGACATTTTCAGAACGGGTTTTATTATACTTAAAACCCTACTGTGAAGCCTTTTTATCCTATCTACGGATTTTTTCAGCTTATCCTTTACACCTTCATCTTTTACCGTTTCAACCAAAAGACTCAAAGACATAAGGGAATTCTTTATATCGTGTGATATTAAACTTGACATAATACCCGCTATTGCAAACCTTTCAAGTTTGGGATCAACCTGTGGTACTTCCATTAGAATAACTATTTTTACCTTTGCAAGGTTGTGGAAAGTATCAACCACTCTAACCCTATAATTTCCCGACTTCAATTCCACGGTTTCCCCATCGTTTAAACCCCTAAAATCAACCTCTTCATTTATCTTTAAAGCCCTTTGGTTCATATACAAAACCCTATCCCTACTTATTACCGCTATGGGGTAGGGTATATCGTTAAAAATGGCAAAGTTCCAAACATACTCGGGCTTAAAAATTATGTAATATTCCGCATTACCCCTGTTCTCAACTGGTACAACCCGCATTTCCACGGGGATGTGTTCCCCTCGGGCGTTTAAAAGGGAGATTTTCGTATTTGTCGTATTCCAGAGTTTAAATGCCGTATCAACGGATGCCCTGAAAACCCTCCTATGCTGGGGTGATATTAACACCTCAACAACCTTACCCTTTAACATATCAACATCATACCCTATATTCTCCGCCCTTTTGTTGACTTCTATTATCTCCAAGGATGAATTCACTTTAAACACGATTTCATCCACAACATCAAGGATTTCCATACCCGTTAAAAGGTTCATACCTTTGCCTTTTGCAAAACGCTCTTCAACACGAGTTTGGATATTAAATCCAAGGTTTCAAAAACCCCCTTGCCTTGCGAGGCTATGCTCTCAACATACGGATACCCCTTTTCGTTTAGCAACTTGTTCAACTCTTCAACACTCATAATGTCCTGTAAATCCCTTTTGTTGTACTGCAACACTAAGGGTACATCGTCCAAACTCATACCTTGTTCGGCCAAAAACTCTTTCATCTCTTCAAATATAACCTTGTTTTCCTCCGCTCGACTCTTTTGGGAATCCGCCACAAAAACTATACCATCGGCACCTTTTAGTACGAGTTTCCTTGAGGTCTTATAAAAGTACTGTCCGGGTACGGTGTATAGGTGAAATCTTACTTTAAAACCACCTCCTATTGGAACTTCAACGGGTAAGAAGTCAAAAAACAATGTCCTTTCACCCTTTGTATCTATGGAAATCATTTCACCCCTATGTTCGGGTTTGAGTCTCCTGTGTATAACTATAAGGTTTGTGGTTTTTCCGCTAACCGCCGGACCATAATATACGATCTTTACATTTATCTCCCTTTTGGCTATATCAACAACCATCTTACTCCTCCCCCAGGATGTCCTTGAACGAGAACCCTTCCAGTAGCGAAAGGTCGGAACCGAGTATTTCCGTAATGTCCTGCTGTTGTGAGAGTATTCCGGCTAAGGCCTCCGCCGCTTTTCTAACCTCAACGAGGATAACGCCTAAGGGGGCATCCGAATCAACGGTTATGGCGATAACACCCACATTAGAAATGCCCACCACTACGAGCATCATCTCTTCACCGCGCACATATATCTCCCTGAGTTTACCCCCTTTTATCTCTTGAAGGGTGTGTTCCCCCAAACCCAACAGGGCTGCGGACATGGCGCCAAAAGAGGATTCGTTTGTTCCGGGAAACAGATGGGATGCTATAAGGATTCCCTCGGAATTTACAACCGCCGCAGATTTAATCTGCGGGTTCTTTTTAACCATTGCCTTTAAAATTTGCTCTACTTGGTTATTCATTTTCCACCTCCTTTAACAAGTATTTTAAGGCTGTCCAACTTTGTTGGCAAGAAGCATTCCCAACATAACCCCGCTATGCGCCCCGGAATAAAAATTCGGATGAACGATGATTTCACCCACGGTCGGGATACCGAAGAAGGATAAACCCAACACACTCCTTAACACGGATTTATCCTTATCTATATCATCTCCTAAGGCTTGAATTCTCATATGGTTTTCAAATATTATCATTCCGGCGGCGTTGGCATCCTGTATATATCCCAAGGCTTTTTGAACACCCTTACGGGTGCTCTCTATCATCTCTTCAAGGTTTGCCTCAACAATCCAAACCGTATCGTTTGTGGAAACATCTGTCATGATTTTTAGTCCCGATGTATCAAGGGATTGAATTATTGAGCCTTTAAACCTTCCAGCCTTTGACGGATCCGCCACCGCTACCTGAAACCTTGAAAGGATCTTTCCCGCTTTAACGGGGTCTTTTAGTTCATTCTCGTCATACCCACGGCGCTCAAACAAACCCCTGAGTATATCAATCACCGGCGTATCGTTCAACTCTTTAATTACGGAATCCTCTGCGGAGGTCACCTTAAAGGGTATTGTTGGGTGAAATCCATAGGATAATAATGTACCAAACTTGACATCGCTTTCAATTATTAAGAATGCGAAATGATCGGAATATGTATCCGAGTTGTATATTATTGACCATGGGGAAGGCTTAAAGTCCCCAACAACACCAACGAAAGCCGCATCAAACATTTCCGAAACCCTGATCAAAACCTTTGACATTTTTACGGATAACCCTTCCAAAACATTTGGCACTATCCCCAATAGGTAGGTGTATTTCCTCTTTATCTTTAATTCCTCAAACCTTTGGCGGATTTCTTTCACCAATTCATCCTCTTCCCTGACCAAACCTTTGATGATGAAAGGGGTTATATCGGCACTGTCCGTTGCCCAAAGGGCAACACCCACACCCGTATTTGCTATGGTATTCTCGTTGTATATCGTATCGCTAACTATTGCACCTATTATCGGAACGCCTTGTAAGGTTTTCTTTATGGCCTCTAAAACCACCTTTTTATCGTAGTTTGCCGTCATAACTACAAAAGCCATTGAAGGATTTTCTCCGAGTTTTTCCAAAGCCTTATTTACGGCTTGTGAGCCGGCCAAAAACGGTTTTTCTTGGGTTGATATGTATGTGGCAAACCTACGGCTTGTTATATTCCCACCACCCTCTATCCTCCTCTCCCTTTCGCCGCCACCATGCCTTTCAATCCTCCTTAACCACTGTTCCGAAAAATACATGATTGGGATATTATAAATCCGTTCAATTTGTGTGTGGGTAGAAGTGTCTCACCATAAGGTATGCGTCCGATCCATCGGAATAAAAACCCCTTAAAACCTTCTCCTTTATAAAGTTAAACCTTTCGTACAGTCTGATTGCGGCAATATTATGTGTTTGCACATGTAAATGGATTTCTCCCCTTATTGATTTTAAAGATTCTTCCAATAAAGCCTTTCCAATACCCTTTCCCCTATGTTCGGGTAAAACCCCTATTAATGTCAATTCCCATAGTTCGTCGTCGAGTTTTCTAAAAAATGCAAATCCAACGGGCTTTCCTTCCAATTCCGCCAGAAATACCTTTGAACCCATTTTTATATAGCCCAAAACCGACGAGTAGTGCCACCTTACAAAATCCGGGAATATTTTACCGCTCAACCCTTCAACCAATAAAGCTCCGTACAAATCGTTTCTTTCCACCACTTTAACTTTCATTCCTCTTTGGAAGTATAACCTCTATGTCCCTTAAATGGGTTTTTTTATAACTACCCGTATAATAAAAATATAAACCCAATGAAGTTGCTATCGCATCAAGGATATCAACGGGATAGGCTTTCCAATCCAATTTTAACGGGTTTATATCCAAATTGGAAATATACTTATCCAATTTTTTAAACCTAAAATTCAACCCCATGAGGAGTTCGCCGGATGGTATGTCTCCATCGCCATATATGGATTGCGAGTATATTGCAAATGGTTTTTTTCTCCTGCGGCGTGTGTAGAGCATAAATCCCTTTAACTCTTCAATATACATGTTCAATCTCAGTTTGGGGAGTTTGTATTTGCCGGATTTTTCCAAATAATGGACATTAAAGGCAAACACCTTTGTGTTAAATTTCTTACATACGGCCGTAATCTCCTCCTTGTTCTCCAAAATATCCACGCTTTGCAAGTACAACTTTCCCTTTTTATGTATTAACACAGAATAAACGGGTTTGCATTTTGCCAAAAATGGCTTAAAATTTAATCCTATGAATACATCTACACTTTCATCCATAACCCGTAATTCTAACGGGTGGTCGTTTTAATTTCCAGTCCTACCTGGAACTTTTATAACCTTATAATGTTTTATAACCCGGGGTT
The DNA here is from genome assembly GCA_964426895.1 of uncultured bacterium. GTDB lineage: Bacteria > Hydrothermota > Hydrothermia > LBFQ01 > LBFQ01 > Caldipriscus. Next base: position 6,232 of record CAYRSH010000052.1, on the reverse strand, counting down.
TTAATATAACCTTGGCAAGCCTAAGGGTTATATCTTTAGAATTGCCCGTGGGATTTTCAACAACTATACCAAACTTACCATCAGGTAAATGGAAACCATAACACCCCTTATAAACCATCTTTATTTCCTTTATAGGCCGTATATTGTAATTCGTAAAATCCTCATAATCCAAAACGAATACATTCAAATTCCCACCCCTTGCGGTTTCCTTACAAATATTAAGCCTTATATCCCGGCGCTCCAAAAAATTATCACCCCACAGGAACCTTAATGAATCGTCATAACCGGTTGTGGCAATCCACAGGATATATTCGCTATATTTATCATTTTGGAAAACGGGTTCCCCATCAAACAGGGCGCCGTAAAAGGAATTGGAAAATGGAGGTATTATCATCCTCCACTTTTTATACATTACAACTACGGTATCCCAAAGCGTATCCTCATAATAAACCCTTTTTTCCTTAAAGACCACATGGGTATTAAAGTTTTTATAAGCGCTATCCCCGTTAAACCTAAGGATTTTAAACCTAACTCTATTCCTCTCCCATAAACCCACTTGCAGAAATGTCAAGAAGAACGGCTCTACGGAATCTGATCGTATAGTCCATGATATGTTTTTAACATACACTTCCGACAATGTGGGTTTTTGATCGTATTTACCGAGGTATATACCATCCAATTCCTTTTTGGCATCAACGGTTATACTTATACTATCCCCGGGGGCGGCAAAGAAATAAAATGTATAGGTCTTGGGTATCCAAAAAAAGGAGAAAATACCTATAACGGTATCAACTATAACCAAGTTTTAAAACTTTTAAGGGTTTGTATATCGCATTAGGTTTTGCCAATATACTTCGATATACCACGACCTCACTTGCGATAAAGGTTTCCCTCTTTATTTTAAAACCTTCAACATTTACCGGCCTTTTTGTTCTCGCTATTGTAATATGCGGGACAAAGGGTTTGTCCCTTGGAGGGAATCCGAGGTCATCAACTATGCCATCAACCCTTTTGCTCAATTCCACAAGTATCTTCTCTTCTTCAACCCCTACCCAGATAACCCTCGCGCCGAATTCCGTTGGGAAACCGCCAACCGAGTTAAATGTTAGGGTAAAGGCTTTCCCTAAATCCTTAAAGGAATCCAAAAGGCTACCGCATTCCCTATCGCTAATATCCCCAATGAACCTAAGGGTTATATGTAGGTTTTCCTTTGGAACGAGTTTTATAAACGGATACTTTTTATAAATCTCCCTCGCGGTATCATAAATAACCCCTTTCACATCCTCGGGAAGGTTTAATGCAATAAAAACCCTCATATTATCTTGGGTGAAAAGACGATCAAACTGTAAATCATAAATATTGCAGCCAACACCATAACCAAACCCGCAATTATCCGCTGTCTATTTAAGGAAGTCGTATATGGATATACGGGTTTTGATGGCCTACCCAGAAAGAAACCCAACTCCGTGAAAATCAACCTCAAACCGTTTAAACCATGGATTGCTATTCCCACAACCAATAACCACTCCAAGAAATGTATAACCGGACCCTCCGCAACCTTGCTCATGGCTTTTTCCCAAGCCTCGGGTCCAAATGTTCGGGAACTCGTAACGACGATATGTAACGGGAGATAAAGGGCCAGACCTATTCCGGTGATTCTATGCAACGCAAAAAGGTATGCTTCAATATTATACCTACCTCCGAATAACCACCTTATTAATCCCCTTCTCCTGTTTAACATAGTCCATTATTCTAAGGTTGCGATATTCCCTATTTGGAAACTTTTCCGCCTTAAAATACCTTCTTCGCCGGGGTGGCGGAATCGGCAGACGCAGGGGACTTAAAATCCTCTGGGGCTAATCCCCGTGCGGGTTCGAGTCCCGCCCCCGGCATTTGTTTAGAAAACCCCCCTTGTTTTACATTTTTCTTTTCGTTGTTGGTTTTATCCTTGGCGAAATACTCGCAACCTCATTACACACCCTATTACCCAAAAGTGGAGCATTAGAATTTATTACGCAAACCGCAAACATAGGTTTTGAAAACATAAAATTGGACTTATACTTTTTTCTGATAGACCTCGGGTTAAAACTCAGGGTTTCTGTATTGGGAATACTTATAGCCTTGGTTTTTATAATAATCGGGAGGTTTTTATGATAGTGGAAATCGGGGGAGATAGGTTTGAAGTGGTTGAAAGCGAGGACAAAATTGATTTAAGTAAAAGGGGTTTAAGCGGGTGGATAGTTTTACACCCTGAGGAATTGATATATATAAACTATTTGGGCAAAAGGGTTTCCTTTTGTGGAAATGCCACAAGGGTGGTTGGGTATATAAACGCAAAGAGTAGGGGGTTAAATGAATATACTGTTTATGCAAACGGCCCTAAGAGGGTTTTTATAAACGGCGATATTGTTGGAATAGAGGTTGATGTGGATTATAAAAACTTTGGAGAGTTTTCCGTCGTTAAACTTGAAGGGGTTTCGCATATAGTCTTTTATAAGAAAAACGGTGATTTGCCTATAAAGGTATTGGCAAAGGGTTTGCAGAAGTCTTTGGAGGGTTATCACATAAACTACTATTACAACTATGAGAACAAACTTTTTGTTAGGACATGGGAATACGGTTATATTTATGAACCCGGCGGATGCGCAACTGGGGGGTTGTCCTGTGGGGTTGATTGGATAATGAGGAAGGGTTTAATCTGTGTTGTTATAAAAACTCTTTCGGGGGATTACGGTAGGGTTTTTATAAAGGGGGAAAAGTTTGTACTTGAAAACAAAATCTTTTTTTATACATAAGAGGCCAGCATAATGTTTAAAAGCCTTGAAACCGTTTTCTTCATATCCCTCCTATCAACCACCATATCAACTTGCCCGTGTTCCAACTGAAATTCACTCCTCTGAAAACCCTCAGGCAATTCCTGTCTTATGGTTTGCTGTATTACCCTTGGTCCCGCGAAGCCTATTAAGGCACCAGGTTCCGCTATTATCACATCGCCAAGGGCGGCAAAACTCGCCATAACCCCACCCATTGTGGGGTCGCACAGTATTGTGATATAAGGGATTCTCGCTTTCTCCATCTTTATAACCGCAACCGTCGTTTTTGCCATTTGCATCAGTGAGAATATACCTTCGTGCATCCTTGCCCCACCTCCGGAGAAAAGTACGGATATAAAAGGCATCCTACTCTTTACGGCATGATCGGCTGCCCTATAAAACTTTTCACCGAAGACGCTCCCCATAGAACCCCCTAAGAAACCGAAATCCGTAAAAAAGGCCGTAACCTTTATCCCGTCAATGTGCCCGATTCCCGCAACGCTACTGTCGTTTATACCATACAGTTTTCTGTATTTTTCCAATTTTTCCTTATATCCCGGGAATTCCAAGGGGTCGGTTGCAATTAGTTCCCTACCTATCTCCTTTTCAATGCCGTTATCCAAAAGTATTTTTGCATATTCGTATGCGCTTATCCTAAAATGATAAGAACATTTTGGGCAAACCTTTGATGTCTTTTCAAGGTCTATGTTCGGTATTATGGATTGACATGAGGGGCACTTGACCCAAAAATCATCGGGTACCGCCAAACCCTTTTGCCTCTTTGGGGGTGTTTTCTTGGGTCGGAAAAACATACTAACAAACCGCTATGCTTTCAAATACTATTTTCTCCCACAATCTCGGGATCTCATTGACCTTAGTAAGGGCTAAATCCTCCATATCCTTTAAGTTATTTTCACCATAATCCCCCCAAACCTTTAAATGCACCAATTGTGGTTGGTTTACGGGTTTCCCTATTTGTGAAACCAAATAAACATACACCTGTTCCACCCCTTCAAACCCTTCGTATATCTCCCGTGCTATAATGTTTGCCATAATGTTGTATAGCTTTCCTACATGCGAAATAGGATTTTTACCGGCTGCTGCTTCTAAGGTCATAGGTCTGTAAGGGGTTATCAATCCGTTTACCCTGTTTCCCCTTCCCACCTGTCCGTCATCACCCGCCTCGGCACTCGTCCCAGTTACGGTGATATATACGGATCCGTTTTTCTCATCATCAGCCGTATTTATTGATACCTCTATGTTGCCTTCGGAAACTATATCCCCAATAAGGTTTAACACATCATCTCTTATAGCCTTCTTCAATTCCAAGTAGTCCTTCAAGCTGGGAACATATCTATCCACAAATGCTAATGCAACCGTAATGTTATAAGTTGCACCGTTTCTAACAACCATAACCTTTATATCCTCACCCACGGCGGGATATTTCCGTTTGTATTCCTTTGAATTTAAAAACTTTTCAACATTTAATGCTATTTTCTCGGCGTTTGAAAACGGGTAAAATCCAACACCGAAGGATGTATCGTTTGAAAGGGGTACCTGCCCGTTTCTATCAAAAAGATCCACGAGGTCTATGCTTCCGGGTTTTGCCCTTAATTCAATTTCCAAGTGTCTGCCTGGGTCAAGATTTGGAATGTTTTCCTTTATCCACCCTTCAACGGTATTGTAAAAGATTTCTTTAACCTTTGTGGTTATATCCAAACCTTTGTATGAGTAGGTTAGTCTTCCAACGAGCGAGAAATATATCGGCTCTAAAACCTTACCACCCCCGAATTTTGGTTCGGCCCTGCCTCCAACGAGTATAGCCTTATCCACATTGTGGTGGAGAATTCTACCAAATGTCTCGTAATACAACTTGGAGAGGTTTTTACTGAACTCCTCCGCTAAGGAATCGCATATAGTATCCGGATGCCCTATTCCCTTCCTCTCAACTATCTCAAATCCGTTCTCCTGCCAATTCCCCATCTTTTCCACTTTGACCATTTTCAAACGGTTATTTTAAGGTTGTAAAAAAAATGGGGGGCAAGGCCCCCCAATCCCTTTTATCTTCTAATGAACTTGTATATCTCTTTACCAATCTTAACAATATACACACCTTTCGGGAGATCGGAAAGGTTAATCGTGTTATTTCCGGCTTTGAGTTTGTATTCCGCAAATTTTGAACCGTTTAAGGAGTATAACACTAAGGTTATGTCATAAGGGGTATTGATTGTAATGTTCTCTTTGCCGATGCTAACATAATGTTTTAATACATCCTCACTAACCGCCAACTCGTCATCCCCTCCAAGGAGCGGACAAGGTCCCCAAGTGGTTATGTGGCAGGAGAAATCACCCACAGAGAAACCGATCTCGGAAGAAGAAAGCCTTATGACTATTACCTCAGAAGTTATTGAATATGGTGTTGTTCCGAATGTTCCCAATACGCTCATAGTTTGCCCATTAACGGCCCTGACATAATAGTTTGAATACGGGACGAGGGCATCAAGATGACCGTCATTATTAAAATCAAACAAACTGGGCGGAAAGCCGGTTCCATAATACCCACTAACCCCGAGACCGGATGTCTGACCCAAAAGTATGCCGTTTGTCCCCTTATATACCCTTAACTCGCCACCGGATACTATCCAAACATCTTCAAGGCCATCCCCATCCTTATCACCCAAAGCAACCGGCGAAGCGTTCGTTAATCCCGTTATACCCCAAACGCTTGTCCAGCTCCATCCCGTCCATCTATAAACCGTTAAGGATGTTTGCGTGGGAACGACTATCTCATCAGAACCAGTACCATCCAAATTACCCGTCGCTATCGTATAATCCGGCCATATATTCACGGTACTCGGAACACCGGCGCTGAACGAAGAATGAAAGGTACCGGTGGAGGCATTAAGCACATAAATCTGTCCATTTGTTAATGGATAAGCCACATACCAATTTCCGCTTATATTCAACAACGCGGGTGCAAAGGCGGAGGCTGGAAGCGGATATGTCCAATTCGTCGTATAACTCGTCGCGCATCCGTTTACGCTTACGGCGGTACTCCCAAAAGATGTGAATACCTCTGGACAGCCATCACCGTTTATATCCGCTATTAAAGGCGATGCATCCCTCGCATCTGGTTTATCGTATGTATATATCGTTGCCCCCGTTGTTAGGTTTAAAACCCCAAACCACTGATAGCCGTTTGAGAAGACATATCTATCCGAAGCCGCAACTGAGGCTATACCGGGAGATGTGTAATAATCGTTTAAAACATCGTCCCATATTGATCCACCCGTGTTTCCATCAAAAGCCGCCACCCCATAACCAGAACTCTTTTGAGCGGCTATTATATCATGATCTGCATCGGCATTAACCTTTGTTGCTATTATACTTAAGTCTATTGCCCCGTGCACAACATCGTA
>CAYRSH010000051.1:0-11026 GCA_964426895.1 uncultured bacterium | reverse complement strand
AAAGTTCATACTTTCCGCTTTCGTTTAAAGCCCATACCTCCATTGCCTTTTCACCTGGATAAACAATCCAATACTCTTTAACACTAAAATCTTCATAAATTCCCTTCTTAACAACCGTATCCCTTCTCGTAGTTGATGGGGAAACGATTTCAACTACCAAGTCAGGAGCACCCATTATCGCTTTCTCCCCTATTATACCAAGGTTTTCCTTTGAAATATAAACTATATCAGGTTGCAATACCATATCTTCGCTTAACACAACATCTATAGGTGAATAATATAATTCCCCTTCTTTTAGAAATTTTGAGATTATTAGAAATATCCTTGCCGAAATCTTTTGATGCCAAGGAGTTGGTGCTGGCATTTCGTATAACCTCCCGTTAATAACCTCATAACGATTATCATCTTCAAGTTTTAAGTAATCCTCGTATGTCCAAACCTTCTCCTTAACTTCCGCTTTCATTTAAACACCTCCTCAACCTTTACCTTTAAGCCCTTTAAAATGCAACTTTCAACCTCCCCTTTTTCAGCGGCTATGGAGTGTAATACATAATTATCTTCCTTTAAACACCAGACCTCTATTACTTTTTCTCCGGGTAAAACTATCCAATACTCTTTAACTTTAAATTCCTCGTATATCCTAAACTTCTCATACCTATCTCTCCTATAACTACCCGGTGATATTATTTCCACAACCAAATCCGGTATGCCCGTTATGGCCATTTCGCCTATTATCCCTATCTTCTCTTTTGAGATATAAACAATATCCGGTTGGACTTCCACATTATCGCTTAAAACAACATTTACGGGAAAGATTAACACCTCACCCTTTTCATCCTTGGATACAAAAGAAAATATTAAAAACACCAATTTACCCAAAATCCTTTGATGATTAATCGGTAGCATATAACATAAATTCTAAGGCGGAAAACAATCACCCTTATAATATCCACTTCTGCCCCCATCGTCTAGCCAGGTCCAGGACGCGTGGTTCTCAGCCACGAAACCCGGGTTCAAATCCCGGTGGGGGCGTTTTGCTTGAAGATATTTTAAAAAGTTATGAGAGTTTTCGGGAGGAAATACTAAGGGAAAGTTATTTCTTAGGTGCCGGTTTAAAGGAAAAGCCCGAATACGGGGTAATATTCCAAAAATATGCCAACCTATTCACATTGGAAACCGTAGGGAAGGTTATAAGGGAGAAGAACAATTTACCAGAAGATGCCCCAAATGAGGAGTTTGAAGCCTTTGATAGGGTGATTTTTGCTTTGTTGGAAAACTTTTTGTTTTTAAAAACCGTACAGGATGTTCAAAAACTTCAAGAGTTGGAAATTTCAAAAACCGTAGATTTCAATGGCAAAAGCATCCCTTTTAGAATGGTGGCCAATATAATTGAGAGGGAAGAAAACAGGGAGATAAGAAAATCTTTAAGCGAAAGGACTATACCTATAATTGAAGAATTAACCAAATACAAAGTTGAATTGGCTAAGAAGAGGTTAAACATAATTAGGAAAGAATTCGGATACCCAAGCATATTATCCTACGAAAGTGCTAAGTTGAAAGAAGATATAAAAGGTTATGCCAATTCTTTATCCGGGTTTTTAAAGGAAACGGAAAGGGAATATAGGGATTTGGCGGGGTGGGTTTTTAAGGAATTCTTGGGGTTGGATTGGGGTGAGGTTCAGACATACGATATAACCTTCCTTTTATCCGGTTATCATTTCCGGGATTTTAAAACGGATGATTGCAGGTATGTTCTGGACGAAACATTAAAAGGTATGGGTTTAAACCTCGGAGATATGAAAAACCTAAAAATAGACGACGAGAATAGGCCTACAAAATCCCCAAGGGCTTTTTGTGCTCCAATAAAAATACCCGATGAGGTTATCGTAGTTGTGAAGCCTTCCGGATATTTTAAAGATATTGCCACCTTATTCCACGAGATGGGGCACGCCTTACACTTTGCGCACACCGATAAAAGTTTGCCGGAAATTTATAGACTCATAGGTAGGTCTGGAACATCGGAGATTTTTGCTTTTAACTTTCAATATATTACCGATTCCAAACCGTGGATTGAAAGATTTTTCGGAAAAAAAGAAAGATTGGAAAGTTTCATAAATTATAGGCAGTTTGCATATTTGTATTTGAGGCGTAGGTATGCGGCCAAGGTTATTTATGAGACCAAACTGTTTTCTTATGATAATTGGGAAGACATAGGTCCAAAGTTATATTCACAAATACTCACGGATGCCACGGGTGTGTTTCACCCCCCATATAACTATTTTTGGGATTTGGATTTTGGTTTTTACAGCGTTGATTACTCACAGGCTTGGGAGGTTGAATACGCTTTAAGGGAATATTTGAAGGGTGAGTTTGGTGAGGAGTGGTATTTTAACGAAGAGGGTGGGGAATTTTTAAAGGGTTTGTGGAGTTTGGGACTCAGGTATTCCCCCTTTCAACTCGCAAAAAAGTTAAGGCTTTGGTAGTTTTAAAACATCAAGACATTTGAGGTATAAACTTTCCGGAAAATGGGGAATGTATGGGTGATCCTTTGGTTGGGTTCTTATTGATAAGATTGCTATCGGTATTCCCGTATCAAAACTCGCCAACCTTATCTGCCTTAGCATATCCTTAACATCCATCTGATAAGTACAAGAACATATAAAAAGCCTCCCGTAATCCTTCAACCTCTTCAAGGATAAAACCGCAAGTTTCCATATAGCCCATTTAATACTTCCCTTTTCGGACTTCTTCTTTGAAATGGCCGGAGGGTCTGCTATAATGAGGTCGTAAAGTTCCTTTTCTGTTTTTAAAAACTCAAAGGCATCAAGGTTTATGAGATTTACATTTTTGCATCCGTTCAGTTTTAAATTTTCCTTTGCAATTTCAAGGGCATTGTCGTTTATATCAACGGCAACTATTTCCTTCGCCTTTTTTGAAAGATATACGGAGAAGGCACCGGTATAACAAAAGAGGTCTAAAACCTTTTCACCACCCCTTAAACTCTCAAAAAGGTACTCCCTGTTATCCCTTTGATCCAAGTAAAAACCCGTCTTTAAACCCCCAACTATATCCACCAAGAAGTTAAACCCGTTTTCTTCAATTATTAAGCTTTCGGGAATTCTACCGTACAACAACCCTTTAAAGGGTTTCAACCCTTCATCCTTACGGGATGTCATATCACTCCTTTCGTATACGAATTCCGGTGAGAAGGATTTTTTTAACCCTTCAACCACAAAGTTTTTAAAAACTTCCATAGGTTTAGACCTTATTTGTATAACAAAGCCGTTTTTATACCTATCAACTATTAACCCCCCGAGAAAATCGCTTTCCGAAAACACCAAACGGTAAGCGTTTGAATTAATCCCTTCCCTTATATTTAACGCCCTGATAAACCTTTTTTCAAAGAACTCCTCATCTATTCTTTCCCTTTCAAACCCTAAGAACCTGAACCTAATCCTTGAATTTGGGGAATATGTTCCAAATGCCACAAAACCGTTTTTATCATATACCTCCGCCTCATAACCCTCACCCTCAACCCTTATAATCTCATCGGCAAAAACCCAAGGGTATAACCTTTTAACCTTTCTTGAAGCCTTATCCCCTACGAGGATTTTAACCAACTATGCGGATTTTGGCTTTGCCTTATACCCCGCCTTTTTTATTGCACTCATAACCTTATCCATAACCACATTATCCCCCCATACCCTCAAAGTCTTCGTATCCCATATGTATTCCATAGCGACAACACCTTTAACCCCTTTGAGATTGGCCTCTATCTTCTTTACACAATCTTCGCACATAACCCCCTTTACGGTGAGTTCATAAACCTTATAATTGGATAAATCGGCATCCTCAACGAATACGGCTTTGTAGGGTTTTAGAGTTTTCTCATCTTCATTTATGTATTGGGCTTTTGCCTTTCCATCCCCCGGACATGCCCAGAGGCTTGTATAATATCCCGCCACCAAACCGGCTGCCAAAACCAATGCTATCCTTTTCATGGTATGGAAATTATAAGGGTGAAAAATTAATCCCCTTTCAACCTCTTTTTTCCAAAGTATTCCTCCATCAAAGCCTTAGCCTCTTCTCCAAAAGGACCCTTACGCACCGCAACCCTATGGTTTAACCTCGTATCCAAAGGGATCTGGTATAGTGTATATGTTCCACCAAATTTTTCATTCGGTATGGAAAAAATCACCTCTTTAACTTTTGCCAAAACCAGAGCCCCACTACACATAATACAAGGCTCAACGGTTACATAAACACTTGAATCCCTTAAATCTTTTGCGTTTGCCTTTAACATTGCCAAAATTTCGGCATGAAATAAAGGGTTTTTTGAAGTCAAATTGTGCGCTTTGGAAACTAACTTATCTCCTTTTACGATAACCGCACCAACGGGTACTTCACCTTTCCGTAAAGCCTTCTCGGCTTCGCATATTGCCAAAGACATCCAAAACTCATCTTTCCCCATCAACCTCTTCCGCTTTAAGAACCTTATACCTGCTCACAGCGGCCAACCTAACCGCTTTGTCGTATGTAATCCAGTAAAAGGTATCCCTTTTAACCACCCCCGTAAGGAACCTTTTATCCCCAAAATCAATGGCATATATTAACTTACCATCGTAATAATACCGTATATCTTTCAAAGTTAGAACCCATAATGTATCGCCCTTGGTACCCACCGACATGACACGGTTTAAAATAACGGCCTTGCCCGGCCCTTTCGGGATTATTTGTGGTTTTCCGAGATGAACTTTTGATATTAAACTTTCGTTTTCAATATCGTAAATTTCCATTGTATCCAAGGCCTCGGATATTGAGTACAGTTTTTTGCCCACTACGGCTACAAACTTGCGGAAGTTGTATGTTGAGGCATATTTCTTAAATTCGTTGTAATACTCCCTTAAATTCTTGAATTTTGGAGCCGCCTTTATCAAATCACCCGTACGGGAACATGCACCGAAATACAACGGTGGAGAAACCGGTTTTCCTATGAACATATCCTTTGTAACCACAAATGAATACCAATCGGTATAAATCGTATCTGGAATATCAACGGATGCTGTATTTTTCCCTTCTACAATTTTCAACAGTTTAAAATCCCTAACCCTTCTCCTACCCTCAGTTTTCCAATCCTCAACAAAAACCCAAACCCCACCATCGGGATCCGGTGCTACATCTTTTACGGTTTGATTGGTAATACTGTATTCCCACAACTTCTGACCTACTGGCATGCTAATGGCGAGTAATCTCATCTCGTTTATACCCCCTCCCCTCGCCATCAATATAACCATTTCGTTCGCTTTCTTGTTATCAAATACCACCTTTAACGGGAAAAAGCCCCGCATATATTCCGAGGGTTCCGGTATGTTCATAAAATCACTTGGACCTTGTGGAGCGCACCCGAAAATTGTTCCCAAAAGCGTTAAAAATAACAACCTTTTACCCATCAACGGGTATTATAAGAGGGGAAGATTTATCCGTGGGATTTTCTACATTGAAATTATAACTTTACAACCTTAAAATACCCACTGTATGGAAAGGAGGAAATTTTTAAAATTGCTCGCATTATTGGGCATTGGGTTTTTGCCCTTTACCAGACTCTCAGCCGGTAGGGAAACCCTAATACTCAACCCTACGGGATATAAGGTTTTGAAAATGCACAGGATGGGTTTAACCCCTGAGGAAATAGCCAAAAAACTGACGGAAGAATACGAGGTTGATTACGAAACCGCTTATAGGGATGTTTTGGATTTCCTAAAGTGGATTAAAGGGTTTAACTTTTAATGCCCGTTATTTCCGTCCGTAATGTTCATAAATCTTACAACGGTTTGGAGGTTTTAAAAGGGGTTAATCTACGGGTTAATAAAGGGGATTTTATAATAGTATTCGGTGAAATAGGGGCGGGCAAAAGTACCCTCATAAGGATGATGTACTTTCAGGAATTCCCCGATAAAGGTTCTGTTGAGGTTTTGGGTTTATCTTCGGATGAGGCCAAGAAGAAAAAGAATAAAGTTCAGGAAATAAGGAAAAGGATAGGGGTTATAACCCAAGAGCCGATATTCTTAAACGAGATGACATGTTTGGAAAACATAACATTTGTTTTGGAATCTTTGGGTTTTAATAAAAAATTGGCGGAGAATAGGGCGAAGGAAGCCTTGGAGAGGGTGGGTATGGCGGATTATATGAACAAATACCCTTATGAACTCTCCGCGGGGCAAAAACAAAAAATCTCAATAGCGAGGGCAATATCAAGGGATCCCGTCATCCTCTTGGCGGACGATCCAACCTTGGGATTGGATGATAAATCTACTTATGATATTGAGCATTTATTCTTGTCGTTGAACGAAATGGGTACAACAATAGTTTGGGGGGCGAATCGCATTCCACAAACCATAGGGAAAATATTGAAGGTTTATCATCTACAAGGTGGTTTGCTGGCAAGCGTTAAATGAATAGATTGCTAATCCTTTTACTCCTTTCGGGGTGTAGTAAGTTAGTTTTTGAGCATAGGTGTAAGGATATTGATACTTTAAGGGTGTTTGAGGATAGCGCGGTTATAAACCTTCGGGACAAGTGTTTTTATGTGGAAATAGGGGAAGGAAAAGGTTTAAAGAGTATATCCGTGGATGTGGGCAAAGTGGTGAATTACGGGAATGTGGAGGGTATAGAGTTGGGTGTGGGGGAGATAAAAAACTATGGGTATGTACAGCGGATAAATGTGGGGATAGGCGAGATTGATAATCTCGGTAAGGCCGATAGCGTTGATATAGGTATTGGTAAAACGATTAACAGGGGTATTCTGGGTAAGGTGTCCATAGGTATAGGTGAAGTGGAAAATTATGGAAAGATTTTAAAGGAAGTTGAAGTTGGTATAGGAAAAATTAAGGGTGAGGGGGAAGTGTCGGGTAGGACAAAGGTGGGTTTGGGTTTATAAACCCAATTCCAATTCCCTTATAAATCCCAAGTTTTCACGCCAGTTTTTCTTAACCTTGACCCAAAGTTCTAAATAAACCTTTCTACCCAATAACGCCTCCAATTCCTTCCTCGCGTGTGTCCCCACCTTTTTCAAAGCCTGGCCTCCCTTACCTATTAATATTCCCTTTTGGGAATCTTTTTCCACATAAATGGTTGCCCTTATGTATATAGGGTCGTTTTCCCCCTTTGGTTCCCTAAACTCCTCAACCTTTACGGCGGTTGAGTAGGGTATCTCCTGACGGTAATAAAGGAATATCTTTTCCCTTATTATCTCCGCAACTATGAACCTTAAAGGCTTATCCGTTATCTCATCCGTTGGATAAAAAGGTTCCCCCTCGGGCAGGTGTTTTTTTATTTCCTCCAACAGTATATCAAGGCCATCACCCTTTAATGCGCTTATAGGTACATAAGCCGCGAAATCGTAGAGTTTTGAATATGTATCCATTATTGGTAATAAAGCGTTTTTATGAACGGTATCAATCTTGTTTATTACGAGTATAACGGGCGTATTCTTTTTCTTTGCAACGGTTTTTAACTCTTCCGCGATACCCTCCTCCAAATCCGTTGGCATTACCGGTTCAACAACCCATAAAACAACATCCGCATCCCTCATAGATTCCTTAGCCTCTTTTAGCATATAGTCGTGCAAGGCATACATACTCTTTTTGAATATGCCCGGTGTGTCTAAGATTAGTATTTGGGCGTCCGGTTCGTTTATTATTCCGAGGATTTTATACCTCGTAGTTTGGGGTTTTGGACTGACCGCGGCGAGTTTAAACTTCAAAAGTGCATTTACCAAAGTGGATTTACCCACATTCGGCCTTCCCATTACCGCAACATAACCGACTTTCACAAGTTGTGAATTTTAAGGTTGAATGTAATAATCCGTTAAATTCTTCTGCAACCACTTACTCGGAACACCTCCGGTGGTATCCCTAAGATCTATTTCAAGCCTCCTACCTATACCCTTATAAGGTATCCAAAACATAAAGGATGGCAATTGTAGTGTTGAACCGCTACCAAATCCATCGGTGTATATTATATGAACATGCGTAGAATATTTAACCTTTTGCGAACACAGGTTTTCACTACCCACGATTATGGTTAGCGTATCGTTCTTTACCAAGGCCGATAGTTTATATGCTATTGTATCCGGATTTGAACCGCCTATATAGTTGGCGGGTGGCAATGTATCCCAATCGGTTTCCCATTGCAGTGGTGGAATTAAGGGATATATGCCAAAAGGTGCGTTGAGGTTTATAGGTATTGTTGTGGTGTCAAGGGGGGGTTTGAAGGTATACTTTATCTTCAAGAAAATAGTATCTCCCCTCAAATAAACATAGAAGGTGTCTTGAAAACCGTTATAAGGGCCACCGTAATATGTATTTATCCAAGTGGTATCATTCACAACCCTCGTGGTTTCCGCCCACATTTGAAGGGTATCCGATACACCCGTGCTGTCGGAGTTCAAAGAAGAACCCTTTATGGTTTGGTAAGCCCACCAAGAGCCCACATTAGTGGGGAAATAACCGGTTTTACCGGTATCGGAGCAGTAGAAATATACCGTATCCGTTGAACAGGTATCGCAGGGGGGATTTGTGCCATTATTTAAAGGTGGGAGTTTCTTTGTACAAGAACCAATTATAATGGCGATTATAAACACAAAAATACTTATCCAACGCATACTTTAAATTTTAAGGCTGAAAAACAGCATACCCATCAACTCGTTTATATACCTCATATTTTCGTAAAATTTACCGTATGTGGGTAGGAATTTGAGGAAAGGGTCTTCTCGTTCCGGCAAGGATACACCCACAACATAAGCCTTTAATCCCTCTTTTTTCAGCAAAAACTTAATCCTCTTAACATGATAATCCGAACTGACTATAACCAATTTGCCCGTTGAATTTAAAAGGTTTTTTACAAACTCAACATTCTCGTAAGTATTTTTACTCGTGGTATCCACAAACGGAATACTGCACCCGAGGTTTTTGGCCATATTTTTCATAAAAATACCCTCGTATTTATAGCCACTCGGGATAAGGGGACATTTATAGGCTTTTGATATTTCACATCCCTTTATAACCCTCCTTATACTCTCGTCGGAGACTCCAGAGCCAAAAACGACAACATAAGAACAGCCTTTTATATCGTCGCTTTTTTCAACTACCAACGGTTTTAAGGCGCTTTCCCCAATATCCGATGAAAGCACATAAAGCATAAACGCTCCAAGGAAAGAAATCCACCTTATAAATCTCTCCTTTGTCCTTATGCCTATGAGCATTAACAAAAGGATGTAAATGCCGGGTGGAAATAACAGCGATTTAAGGGTTTTGTAAAGATAAAAGAAGATCAAGAAGGGATTATACAACCGTATAATTCCTAATTCTATGCTGTTATCCTTTTACATTGTAGGTGGTTTTGTCCAATACAAAACCGTCGTAAGAACCCTTGGGGCATTACCGGATCCGATAGTCGGAAAGAATAAAAAGGTTGAACTCGTATACGCAAACATAAAGGCCGATTCAAGTGTGGAATTCCAATTAAAAATACCGGTTAGTGCTTTCAGGTCCGGAAACAGGCAAAGGGATGTTGATGTTGCAAAAATCTTGGGTTATCCGGAACACGAGTTTATAACCTTTGAACTTCTGGATGTAAAAAGGTGGGAAGTAAAGAAATTCTTAACGGAAAAGGAGGGAGATATATATGCAAAGGGCAAATTAATGGTAAAGGGGAACACTAAGGATTATAACTTCAAAATACACTTCAAATGGTTGGACGATGAAACGATTAAATTAACGACGGGAAAAACGGTTAAATTCACAGACTTTGGAATAGACCCCCCAATGCTTATGGGCTTTGTTAAAAGGGCGGAGGATCGCGTTGATATTTCGGGGGAAATTGTTTTAAAGGTTAGAAAATGATGGAGATACTTTTGGCACTTTATCCGTTTAACATAATTTTGGCGCATGAGGATGAGGGGGAATACGAGGAGTATTTGATGGAAAACCCCACATTTACCTTGCACAGGTATATGGGATACGCCATAATAATAGGCAGCGCCATAAATGTGGGAACGGGTTTATACCTCCTGAACCAATACGAAAACGGCAAGGTTCCACCGGATTACATAAGGATTCCCCATAGGGCAATAGGATACACGGTTTTCACATTATCAACGATACAAACGGCTCTTGGAACATACAACAACTTTAAACTATGGAAAGAGGAAGGTAGGTTAAAAAGGTTTATTCACGGGGCATTGGCTTATGCGGCAACGGGGAGTTATCTGTATGCGGGCTATAAGGCGTATAAAGGGGAGTTTGAAACTCACCGGAACTTTATGCTTTTGGCGTCCGGATTATCCGCGATTACCGGACTTTGGATAATATTTTGAAATATAAAAAGGTTGGGTCTTGTTTTGCTTTTGATAATTGCAATGGTGTCTTGTAAAAAGGGAAATGAAGTGTCAGAGGAATACGGCCTAAGCCACGCCCTCGTGGACGATGGGAAGAACAAGTATAAGAAAGACTGCTTGGAATGCCACTCCTCTGGGGAGAATATATTCAAATTCGCCGGGACGGTATGGGATGATCAGAACGGCAATACTCTAAGCGGTGTTAAGGTTGTGATAAAATCGACAACTGGAACCGATTCAATAGTTTTGACCACGGATGCCTATGGGAACTTTTATACAAATTCCTCGGTATCATCTTCCGACTTTGAAGCGTATGTTGATTGCGGAACACTTTTAAGGATGAGTACTCATCCGAATTACGGGGGTTGTAATTCTTGCCACAGACCCGGGGGAACGGCTGGCAAGGTTATATATTGTAGGTAAAGTAAGAGAAATCCCACGGGGGAAAAACTGGGCTGAACCTCATGCTCAAAGTTTTGTAATCGTTAATATAAATATAACCGCTTGACAAAAATCTTTACAACCTTATAATACCTTTTGTATGCTAATGGTAGCATTAATCACATCGTTACGGGCAGAAGGTCTAAACCCCAAGCCCGACAAAAGGGCTGGGGAAATATACGAGAAAGG
>CAYRSH010000050.1:0-11165 GCA_964426895.1 uncultured bacterium | reverse complement strand
GACACCTTGCGATGTAGCCAGTTCATACGAAATTAAAATGGTTATAGGGTGCGAATGAGGGGCTGAGGGGTTATAATACCCTAAAATAAACCCAAATTTGTTTGAACCTTAAAAAACCCTTTTTTCATACAAATGAGCATTATTTTAAATACGGTTTGGCTATAATGACCCGTGTTTATGTTAAAAGGCGATGTCTGTAAAGCCAAGGTGTAAGATTTTAAGAGGTGTTAAACTCACCACCCAAGAACTGAAATCCTTTAAACTGTAAATCTCATCGTAGTGTGCAGAAAATAATAAAGGAAGAATAACCCATCCATATCCTTCGCCGTCGTTCAGGGTATTCAATGAACCCTCAACCCAAACTTTACCTATAATACCTTCAACCTTAAAATTCCCAAACCTATTGAAAAGGCTTTTTATAATCCTGTTATTAATTTCCTGCAAAAACATAGGATACCTTGCCTACGATTATATTAATTTTGGGGAAGATTACGAAATTGATATGCTTGGGGATGGGAAATACTATACGAAGTTTAAGGCTTATCATTCCGAGGGGAATTATTATTGGGAGATTGCGGGAGAGAGGATGTTTATGGAAAGGGATGGGGAATGGATAAAGGCCGATGGAATACCCCTATTTATATACCCCCTTTCGGAAAACTCTTGGGAATTGGAAGGATATAACACCACATCTTCGGGGAGTGAAGTAAGGGAGGGGGAATGTTTTATAGTAAAGAGCAGGATTACAAAGTATAGCAATAACATTTACAGCATAAGGCGATATACATTTAAGTTTTGCAAAGATGGGATAAACTCCATCACCCTTGGAGGCGATAGTTTGTTCATAAACGATAGCCTTATTTCGGTCATAGATACCCGCACATTTATCAGGGTTGATAATCGTTAATAAGCCTTTCTATCCTAACTTTTATTTCCAACAGGGTTTCTTTATATAGGTTCATCTTTGCTTCTAAAATCATCTTATCAAAGTTTGAAACTATATCGTTTATCCCGTAATTTTTCAAAAGGGCGGAGGCCAATTTCAACTTTTTTAGGTTTTCATGGGAGTAATACCTTCTACCATTTTGGATTTTTGCAGGGGTTATAAACCCCTTTTCTTCAAATACCTTTATCTGATGGTCTTTTAACCCGGTGATACGCATTACCTCTCCCTTCGTATAGTAGAGTTTTTTTACTTCCTTTTTCTTTTTCCTCCTCATTTCGGAAATTCCACGGGTATCTCAACGAATTCCCCACTCCTCTTGACCACTATTACGGTTCTATCACCCGGCTTATACCTTGACATAACATCCATATAATCGTAAAGGTTCTTTATGGTTTTACCGCCAATGGAAACTATAACATCCCCAGTCATAATGCCACTTGCTTCCGCAACACCACCCGGAACAACGCCATCAACCTGCACCCCTTCGACCGGAGCCCCATAAGCGGGTATTATTCCCAATTTAACATTTAACTTTGCCGTCCTTCTACCCCCGTACTCTTCTTTAACCTTAACATATTTCATATAACCCCTATTACCCAAACTATCCGCAATTTCCAAAGCGATTTTTAAGATTTCGTTTATCCCCTCGTAGTTTATTTTATCCGGTGTATCCGAAGGTTTATGATAATCCTCATGGGTTCCTGTGAAGAAAAAGGCAACGGGTATTCCAGCAAGGTAGAAGGATGTATGATCACTCGGACCAATGGCCCCCTCACCCAAGACAACCTTAAAACCGTTTTTTTCAACTACCCTTTCCACCAACTCGTCAAAACCCTCACCACTCTTTGTTCCCAAAACCGAAAATGCGGAATCCTTCAACCTCCCAACCATATCAAAGTTGAGATAAACTATAACGCTTTCCTTGGGAACGGGAAGGTGTTTTACAAACCCCTTTGAACCCAACAAACCCAATTCCTCCCCGCTGAAAAACACAAAGATATACCCAACATTTGGTTTTTTCTTTGACATAACCCTTGCGGCCTCTAAAACCAAAGAAACACCTGAGGCGTTATCGTCCGCACCGGGATGTATTGCATGCGTATCGGGTTTTAACGAACCACTACCACGCCCACCCCATCCGAGATGGTCATAATGTGCCCCAAAAATTATCCACTTTTTCCTATTACCCTTCAAAACGGCATGAACATTTGCTGTTTTCTTATAGACCTTCTTGAACTTTATACCCATTTCAACGGTTTTACCGGTGTTGAAAGACATGGGTTTTAATTTCAGACTATCGTATAGGGTTTTGATATCCCTACCGAGTATCTTTTCCGCGACATCCCTTTTTACCATTACGGCCACTATTCCCGAATTCTGAAATTCCGTAGCCCTTATAGGTCTCAGTTCATCCTCATGGTCGGGTGGGTTTACGAGTATCACACCCTTAGCCCCTTTTTCCCGTGCTATCCTGAGTTTTGTGGGTATATCCGCAAAACTTTCAAAACGGTTGGCACTATCCTCCTTTGAATATCTAAACAGTAAAACTATCTTATCCTTTACATCCAAGTTTTGGTAATCGCTATATGTGGAATCGTCTATTCCCCATCCCGCAAAAACCACATCCCCTTTAACCTTCCCTTCGGATGAAAACGAAAGAGGTAAAAAGTCCTTATTCAATTGAAATTCGCTTTTCCCCATTTTGAAAAATGTTTCCTTTTTGGGTTCTAAATTTACCAAAACCTTGAACTTTTGTTCCTTAACCTTATAACCATAAGATTTTAACTTTTTCTTTATGTATTCCCTTGCTATTTTTTCACCCTTTGAACCCGTAAATCTACCCTCACACCTTTCCGATGCAAGGAAATACACCGTTGCTTTAATGCTATCAACCGAGGGTAATGTTAGTAGTAAAAGGCTTATCATTTTTTACACTCCTCTATTTTTAACTCCAAAGGTAGTTTTTTGTTAAAGTCCAACTTTATGGCAACGAAAGGGGATGTTATAACCTGTATAACCATTTCACCGGGTTTTGGGCAGGTCTCATATGCGGTTATATAAATCTTTTTTCCATCGGTTTTGACTTCCTTTACCTTTATCCCAAAACCGCCGGTAGACCTCCTACCCAAAAACACCAAAACGACATTATCCGATGCGGTATCAACCAACTCCTTATATGTGGTATCGTACCAAACCACCTTACTCTCGAATACCCCAGACATATACCCACTTGTGACCTCCTCCCAAGATATGGGATTCGGCTTTGCCATCGTAAAAAGTGTTAAAATAATCATATTCCCATTTCCCATTCTATCTCTATTAACCTGTTATATTTTGCTACTCTTTCCGACCTCGCAACGGAACCCGTTTTAATCCATCCCGCATTTGTTGCAACGGATAAATCCGCTATTGTTGTATCCTCAGTTTCGCCGGAACGGTGGGAAATTATCGCCCTCCACCCGGCGCTTTTCGTCATCTCAATCGCTTCAAGGGTCTCGGTTAGTGTGCCTATTTGATTTGGTTTTATTAAAACGGCGTTTGAATATTTGTTTTCTATGCCGTTCTTTATGAGTTTTGGATTTGTGGTGTAAAGGTCATCGCCCACGATGGCTATTTTGTCTCCAAACTTTTGCGTAAAGGCCTTCCAAGAGTCGTAATCATCCTCCGCAAAAGGGTCTTCTATGGATATTATCGGATAGTTGTTTATGTAATCCGCGTATATATCCATAAGGTTTTTTCCGTTCAACTCCTTGCCTTCAAAGGAATATAAACCCTTTTCCTCATCGTAAAAAGAGGATGCCGCGCAATCAAGGGCTAAAAATACATTTTCACCGGGTTTGTATCCCGCCTTTTCAATTGCCAACATCAAAAGGTCAAGGGCTTCCTTATGAGAAGAGAGGTTTGGGGCAAAACCCCCCTCATCCCCCAATCCCGTACTCAAACCCTTCTCTTTTAAAATACCTTTTAGTGTATGAAACACCTCACTCCCACACCTTACCCTATCCCTAAACCTTTCAAAACCCTTTGGTACAATCATAAACTCTTGAATGTCAAGGTTGTTGTCTGCATGTGCCCCTCCGTTTATGAAGTTCATCAGGGGAACGGGTAAAATCTTAGCGGATACACCACCTATATACCTATAAAGTGGTATTCCCAAATAATTTGCCGCCGCGTGTGCAACCGCCAAAGATGTACCAAGGATGGCATTGGCTCCCAACCTGCTTTTATCGGGGGTTCCGTCAAGGTTTAGAAGGATTTTATCAATACCCTGCTGATCCAATACATTCCTACCGACCAAGGCTTTGGCTATTTCATCTTCAACATTTCTAACGGCCTTTAAAACACCCTTACCCTTAAACCTACTATTCCCATCCCTTAATTCAAGTGCTTCGTTTTTCCCTTTTGAGGCCCCGGATGGAACCTTTGCAACCCCAACCGTACCGTCCTCCGTTATACACTTAACCATTAAAGTTGGATTGCCACGGGAATCAAGTATTTCATACGCCCTTAGGGATGCTATCCTCATATCCCGGTATTTTACTTCCGTTTTATTTTATGGTAGGAAGTTTTTTAATATAGAATTGAAAACCTCCGGTTTTTCCACCATTGGCATGTGTGCGGCCTCAACGCCCACTTTTTCCGCCCTATCCTTTAAAAGGTAAAAACTTTCATCAACTGCCCAAAAGGGCAACATCTTATCAAAATATCCATATATGAACAGAACCGGTATTCGTATTTTATCCGCAAATTCCCTTAAATCACAGTTTTCCGCTGCCTTTAAATCCGCCTTCAAAATCTCAAAATCCAAATTGAATAACCCTATGTTTCCCTTCTTGCACTGAGCCCTTAACCTCCAATCGTAAAAAAGTGAATCGCATATCGCATACCTGTCGGGTGGTTTGTTAAAGGCCTTTGCCCCCCATAGTTTTAAAGCGGATGAAACCAGAACCAAAGATTTAGTATCCAAACCCTTAAAATAACACCATAAGGCTATACATCCACCCAAGGAATGCCCAACGATAGAAACAATGTTTTTAAGCCCCTTCTTCTCAACAAATTCTATAACATCTTCCGCATAACCTTCCGCCGAATCCTTCGGGCTTCCCCCGGTTTTACCATGTCCCGGCAAATCAAGGGCTATAAAACGGTATCCTTCCAAAGGATCTTTTATCTGCAATATCCAGTTTTGATGGGAACCCCCAGCCCCGTGTATAAACAAAACCTCTTTATCCCCCTTACCACCTTCAACATAAAAGAACCTATCAACCCTCGGCATTATCCCAAAACCTCCTTTAACAATTTTGGCACTTCCTCGGGCAGATCGGCAACCTTAACCCCAACTTCTTCAAACTTTTTCCTCTTTTCTTCATAAGTCCCCTCGGAACCCATTATTATTGCACCCGCATGTCCCATCCTCTTTTCCCTCGGGGCTGTTCTTCCCGCTATAAACGCCACAACCGGTTTGTTGAATTCGTTTTTTATGTATTCGGCGGCATCCTGTTCATCCGTTCCACCTATTTCACCTATTAGTACAACGGCCTCCGTATCCGGGTCCTCTTTAAACAACTTTAAAGCATCAACGAACTTTGTACCTATTATTGGGTCTCCACCTATCCCAATGGCCGTACTCTGTCCGAAACCGGTTTCCGTAAGATGGGAAACTATTTCGTATGTTAGTGTTCCGCTTCTTGAAATAACCCCTATTTTTCCGGGCTTAAATATGTGTGCCGGCAATATCCCCACCTTTGATTGCCCCGGAGTTATAAGCCCCGGACAGTTTGGGCCTATTATCCTCGCCCCCTTACTTTCGGCAAAAGCCTTGGCTTCCAACATGTCCTTAACGGGTATTCCCTCCGTAATCACAACTATTAACTTTATTCCGGCATCGGCCGCCTCCATTATGGCGTCGGCGGCAAACCTTGCTGGAACGAATATAATACTCGTATCCGCACCCGTTTCCCTTACGGCCTTTTTTACGGTATTAAAAACGGGAACACCGTGAACCTCTTGCCCCTCCTTCCCGGGTGTTACCCCCCCGACAACCTTCGTCCCGTATTCAAGCATCAACTTTGTATGGAAAGAGCCGTCCCTTCCCGTTATCCCCTGAACTATAACCCTGTTCTCGGATGTAAGGAGCACAGCCATAACCGGGTATTTTAAAGTGGTTTGACAAAAGAAACCTTTCAGCCTTAGAATATTATCACTATGATGTGGGTACTCATTATGGAGGTGCCGCAGTTAAGGGGTTTTAAGGGGGTTCCCGAAGTGATAAAAGGGGACAACCCCGTTATAACATCAAAAACCGAAGAGGGTATAACCGCCCCATTTCCCGGCTGGTCCCCCGAAAGGCAAAAAAGGGTTGATGAGTTTAATTTACAGTACGCCTTAAAGAAACTCCAATCCCTTATGCAAACTTGGGAATCCATAAGGCCGATATTGAACGAATACTACGAGAAGACGGCAAAAAGGGCCACATGCGAAAGGTATGAGATTAAAGGGTTGCCTTGCCCCCAAGAACACCCGTTAAACGAGAAGATATTGGAATACAAGGCCAAATTCCTATCAACATACAACCCTTGGGACTTCGTATTCTTGGAGGATTATATAGACGATGCAATAAGACTGGCAAATGCCATAAAGGATGAAGAACAGGCGGAAAAGTTAAAGGCAAACCTTAAACCCGCCCAAATCGCACCACCGAGGCAAGATATTATGAGGAAACCCTTTAAATGGGATGATGGAATAATTACACCCCTTGACGGTACAAACTGGTCAAACATTGCCGTTGCGACGAGTACGGCTTATGAGTATAACCCCACAATCGTGGAAGTTGGAAGCGCGGATACATTGGTTGCGGCCTTTAATGTTAGTAGTTGTAATGTATGGTGCGCGGTTAGTCATACAAATGAGTGTGCCGTGGTTGCCAGATCCGTTGATCAGGGTAATACATGGAACCTCTGGTTCTGCATCCAAAGTCCTTCTTACAATGTCGGAGAGGTTGCCATAGGTGAGGAGGATTATAGGAAAATCCTCGTTTTGGCATATACAAGCGATTATTATTTCCCCGATTACGATGTGGGGGCATTCGTTTTCCATGCATCCAATCCCTTTACTTATAGTTTTGGTGTTTGGGTTGATCTTACCATTGTATCCACGGTAACGCCTTATGTAAATGCGGAATTCAATTG
The DNA here is from genome assembly GCA_964426895.1 of uncultured bacterium. Classification (GTDB taxonomy): domain Bacteria; phylum Hydrothermota; class Hydrothermia; order LBFQ01; family LBFQ01; genus Caldipriscus. The sequence goes on along the minus strand of CAYRSH010000050.1, from coordinate 4,031 downwards.
GGGACGGAGCGGATGTCAGGGACAATGGACGAGCGGTTGTGGGTGTTCAGGTTTTGACAACTGGTGGTTCATAGGGATGAACAAGTTGAATTTCTCTTCCGATGCCGACTATGATAGTTATGCGGATGCCGTGGGTGTTAGGATAAGGAGGAGTACGGATTGTGGAGCGAGTTGGAGTATCTCCTATGATGGACCGAACAGAAACGGTTCAGCATACGATAACAACCAAATAATGCTTGAAACCACGAATGACCCAAGGAGTAGTTCTCTGGTTTGTTCTTCATCTAACGGTGGTGATAATACGATACAAGCGGTTTATAACTGGAAGAACCCCAACAGTTGCATAGACCCCTGTACCAATAACCGTATAGAACACTTATTTACGGACGCCTCTATGAGTTGGGGAGGTTCTTGGACATCAACAACGGTTTATACGACAACAAGACCCGTAAACCAGCCTTGGCTTGCGGTTTCAAGGAGTTTGAGTGCGGCCAGCACGAGGGCTTTAATCCTTTACGAGAGACAATGGTCTTCAACTGATGGTGATATTCACGGCCTTTACGCCACCGGTATTCCACCTTCCGGATGGACATGGTTTGCGCTGGACAACTCAACCGTTGAAAGCAGAACACCCACGGTCCATACCGAAGCGAGGTGGCAGTGGTGTCCGGGTACTACATCCGCAACGGCGAACGAATTTCACGCCTCTTTTTATCATAAATGCCCGAATACCTGGGATGGGCCTTTGTGCTCCGAACCATATACGGTATATAACAACACTTTTAGGGTTGCGGTTATGAAGGCCCCTTGGACAAGCCCAACCTCTTGGGGTCCCGAATATTGTGGAACTACACGGGCGGATACCATATCAACCCCTCGGCCCCCATCCTTCTCGGGTGGTGGGTTGTGGCAAAACTGGTGGCAGATAAACGGAACCACATACAAAATAACCCCGAGTGCCTATGGAGAATGGTGGTTTGGGGCGTTATGGGTGTATAGGTATTCCGCTACCGATTGGGATATGTACTGGACGGTATTGACATGCGCCCTCGGTGGTGATGATGAGCTTACTGTTGGAGAAAAGGGCAAAACAAAAGAAGGCATAAGGTTGGAAGGTAAAATGCTTTATCTGCCGTATAAGGCCGGGGTTTATTCAATTACGGGTAGAAAGGTTTTTGAGGGTAAAGGTTGGGTTTCCTTAACCCCCGGAACCTACTTTGTAAAGACGGAAGGGGGTATAAAGAAGATAGTGGTTAAATAAACCCCTTATTTAAACTCAAACTTTAACTCGCCAAAGGATAGGGTATCCAGTTTGTTGTCCTGCCAGTATGTTATAACCCACCTCCCATCCCCTTGCCTAAAAAAGTATATATCCGCTTGCGACTTTGCAAACTTTTCCCCTATGTTTTTGAAGATAAACCTGAATTCAAAGGAAACATTCATATATGCGCTATCGGATGAAATTGAAGAGTAATTAACGGTATATGATACCCTTGCGGGATTTGATACGCTGAAATCAAGGGAGTATAAAAGGTTAGATATAATTTTATCCTCCTCACCCTTTCCCCAAGGTTGGTTTAAAGGGTAGGGTAGTCCCTTATCGGGTTGGAATGTGAAGTTTGAAGAAAAGCAGTTTAAATAAACGGTTTTATCGTAAAAAAGTTCCAAAGAGTTTTTAAAATTGGTTAAAACCTTGGCGGGTTCATCCGGAAATATCTCATTACCTTCGCTTGAAGGGTTTGGTGGAGATGGTAGGGAAAAATAGTTGCAAGACAATATAATGATTAAGGGGGGCAGGGTTTTGGGTAAGTTAATTTTACTTCTTGCCCGCAACCAGGGCCTTTAGGGAAGCGCTTGGCTTGAACGCGGGCACCTTGGTTGCGGGTATGGTGATGGGTTGCCCGGTCCTCGGGTTCCTGCTCTTGCGGGCCTTTCTCTGGCGCACCGCAAAGGTGCCAAACCCTATTATACGCACACCCTTACCCTTGCCGAGGTTATCCTTTACGGTTTCTATAAAGGCATTTACGGCCTTTTCCGCATCGGCCTTCTTTAAGCCTGCCCTTTTTGCAACTTGCGCAACGAGTTCAGCCTTTGTTACAAATTCCTTTGCCATCTCCTACCTCCTTTTTTGCTTTTACCCCTATGTTCCTTATATACCTTTTCCATATTCCCTGCCCCCCTTTGTTTCATGCGGGTATTCTAAGGTTGTTTTGTCCCTTTTGCAAGGGAAACCGCAAGGCGCGCCCCCTCAGACATGGTTTTTGCCGTTTTTATGGGCAATCCACTCCTTTCAAGCATTTCCCTCCCAATATCCTCGTTTGTTCCCGTAAGCCTAACAACCACGGGTACCTTTATTTTCATAGTGCTAAAAGCCTCTATTAAACCCTTTGCTATGTCGTCGCACCTCGTTATTCCACCGAAAATGTTGATAAATATGGACTTAACATTCTTATCCCTTAAAATAATCTCCATGGCCTTTTTGACCTTTTCCGGGTTTGAGGAGCCACCAACATCAAGGAAATTGGCGGGTTCTCCACCCCAATACTTTATAACATCCATAGTGGCCATGGCCAAACCCGCACCGTTCACCATACACCCTATATATCCATCAAGTTTTACATAGGATAATCCAGCCTCTTTTGCCTCTTCCTCTTCAGGGTTTTCGTATTCCCTATCCCTTAACCTCATGGCATCCTCTTGCCTGTAAAGGGCGTTATCATCAACAATAATTTTCGCATCCAAGGCCTTTAACTTTCCATCACCGGTTAAAGCCAATGGGTTGATTTCCGCAAGTTGGCAATCAACATCAAAATAAACCTTTGAGAGTTTTAAAAATATATCCGCCGCCTGCATGGCCAAATCGGGCTCGTCAAAAACTTCAAAGGCCAATTCGCGGGCTTCAAACCCCCTTAAAGGCCTATCAATGTATTTTTTTATCAAGGCTTCGGGCTTTTTCCTCGCTATTTCTTCAATATCAACTCCCCCCTCTTTTGATGTTATGAATACCGGTTTTGAAAACCTCCTATCAAGGGTTATACCAACATAGTATTCCCTTTTAATGTCTTCCGCCTTTGCAACCAAAACCTTTTTTACGGGTATCCCTTTTATCTCTAAGGAGAATATGGCCTTTGCCTTTTCAATGGCTTCCTCTTTTGTGTTGGCCAACTTAACACCACCGGCTTTACCCCTACCCCCAACGGGCACCTGAGCCTTTATAACAACAGGGAATTCCAACTGTTCTAACGCCTTTTCAACCTCCGATAAATCCTTTGCTAATATACCCTTTTGCACGGGAATCCCGTAAGAACTGAATATTTCCTTTGAGGCGTACTCCAAGAGTTTCATAAGGTGGGTATTATATAGGGGAAGTTTGCGGTTTAATGGGTTTTTTTGGCCAAGGATTCCGGGTTTGGGGGTATAAAACTTCTGTAAGGGGGTGATTTTCAAAAGGGTTTATAGGAGGTGTGAGATGTTGATTAAATACAAACGCATAAAGAAGCAGGCTTATTTGGTGGAAAGGCTTGGGTTGGACTTGTTTTCCGACCCAGTAATTAGAGCACATTGGCTTAAACTCCTGTTATCCCACTCACATCCATTTGACTATATGATACTCCTTCACATATATCCGAGGTATGAAAACGGTGATAAATCCACAATCGGTTTGAACGCGAGGAGATATTGGAAGCTTATGGAAAGAAGCGACGGAATAATAGAACTTACAAAATATCCCCCAGAGGTTCGCAAAATTATTTATGAAGTGTTTTACAACCACATAAGATTACCGCTTAATGCGTCCCCAATGGGGGTTTTATACGGTGAATTAAAGGACACCTTACCAATCCAAAACCTTGAAACGCCTTACGCGGATATAGAGGTAATCATAGATTAAAAGGTTGGGGGAGGGGTTTCTCTCTCCCCTTTTTCAATAACCACGGGGATGAATTGGATGCGAAAAATTTGTCATTTTTGTAAGTTGATTAATTAGTTGTTTTACATCGCTTCAAATATGTGGGTGTTTGCGTTTTAATAAG
>CAYRSH010000049.1:1504-11447 GCA_964426895.1 uncultured bacterium | reverse complement strand
TTATTATTTACCCCTCCTATCCCTTCCCTCCCTTCACCTAAACCATAATTTTTTTCTAATCCCGTGGGTGGGTTAAGGGATTTATTATTCTGTTTCGCACGCCCATAAACTGATATATCCGATGCTTTTTTATTTTAAAAGAGGGTGATTCATATTGAGATAATCGGCAACCTTCTTAACTTCATTCCAAATGTGGTTATTGGATTCCGTAGTTTCCTCGTCAAATATGTGGTCTATATTCACATAGTATTTTGAGGCTTTTTCCTTCCATTCCCTTGGAATTTCATTACTTATACTAACATTTAGCATTTTTGAAAGCAATATAGTCCATAGCCTGCAAACATTTCCCACATTATAACCGCCACCTCCCAAGGCCAAAATTGGGATGTTTAAAGAAAGGACAAAATCATAAACATGAATGTAGGAGTTTGTAGTTAAATTCCAATGTGTTAAAGGGTCATTTCTTATCGCATCCGCACCGCTTTGTAGAACCACAACCGACGGGTTGAATCTCCGTATAGCTTTCTTGATAACATTTTCAAACGCCCATATAAACACATCATCTCCGGAATTTGGAGGGAAGGGAAAGTTTAAAGCGTATCCGAAACCCTCACCTTCTCCCATTTCATCTTCAAATCCCGTCCCTGGAAACAAATACTTACCGCTTTCGTGTGTGCTTATGGTTAAAACCCTACTATCCTTGTAAAAAGCCTCTTGAACACCATCCCCATGATGGGCGTCTATATCAAGGTATAAAACTTTATCAAATCTTTCAAGGAGTTTATATATTGCAACTACCGGGTCGTTTATATAACAAAAACCGCTCGCTTTATCCGGCATAGCGTGGTGTAATCCCCCCGCCATGTTAAACGCCCTATTTCCCCCTGAGTTTATGTATTCGGCGGCAACCTGTGATGAACCGGCCGCCAGAAGTGAAGCCGTATATATTCCCGGAACAACCGGACAATCACCCGTTCCCAAACCGTAATATATCATATAGTCCCTCCATTCACCTTTATCGGCAATCTCTAATACATTTAAATAATCCTCTTCGTGGAATTTTTTAACCAATTGTAAATCGGCCATTTTTGGATAAAGAACATCAACGAAATTTAGCAAACCCTTCAACCTTTGCAATTCTTGGGTTAAATATAGTCTATACATTTTTAGCGGATGGTATTCCCCATAAGAGTATTTCCAAAACGGTGATGTATCTACAAAACCCGTATGTACCATTTTAAGAATTTTAGCAGCGCTTTAAACCTGTGGCTTATTTTGTTTTTTTCCTCGGGTGTCATTTCTGCAAGGGTTTTATCGTATCCCTCTGGTATGAATATCGGGTCGTATCCAAAACCGTATTTACCCCTTTCCTTTTTTGTAATCTCCCCTTCCAAAACCCCTTTAAAAAATTCCGTCCCTTTCCCATCGTAATAAGCAATTACAGTTATAAACCTCGCCTTTCTATTATCTTCGTTTTTTAACAGATACAAAAGTTTTTCCCTGTTATCCCTATCCGTTGCGCCCTTTCCGGCAAATCTGGAAGAGTATATCCCCGGGGCTCCGTTTAAGGCATCCACAAACAAACCCGTATCCTCCCCAATTGAAGGGATTCCGGTATTGTTATATCCAAATTTAGCCTTTATTAAAGCGTTTTCCTCCAATGTTTTACCCGTTTCATCGGGTGTGCTTAATCCAAAATCCGAAAAGGAATAAACATCTATGCATATTCCCACAATGGATTTTATCTCAAAAACCTTATGCTTATTGGATGTTGCCAATAAAATCCTCGGCCTCATATACCAAACTTCATATAATACCTCGCCCCGAAGTAGAAATTGCTATAAGCAACATTAACCTCCTCCAAATCCCCCGTAGAAAAATTCACCTTTTTGAATTTTAAAGAAAAAATATTCACACCCGTAAATATATCAAAATCTTCAAGCCTCAAAGCAAAACCAAAATTCAAAAGGTAACCAAAACTTTTATACTGCTCGCTTTTATCCTTTGCTATTTCTTGCCATGCGTTTTGTGTTGTATCATAAAGGTATAATGAATATTTTGTGTTTAAAATCGTGTAATTCCCACCCCCTCCCAAACTAACCAGGGCATACATATTTTCACCGATATAAAATTTCATAAGCATGTTTAAGGAAAGGGGAATGTAGTTTGTTTGGCTGGTTCTTTTCAGTTTAACCTTGTCGCTACTGTCAGAAAATGGCTTTTGGAAAAAATAAGTATATCCCGTTTCCAAACCCGCCCCGAATAATTGACTTATCCCAAAGAAATACCTAAAACCCATATCGGCCCCTATGCCGGTTGACGCGAAATTTGAAAACTCTTCAAAGGGAATCCTGCCATGAACCCCAAAGGATAAATCCATTGAGGATATTATCCAAAGCATAGCGGATATTTTAAAGTTGTTGTTATCTCATTTTTGCCTCTCCGTAAATCCTGTTGAAATTCTCGGAAAACCTTTCGGCTATCGCCTTACTAAAAATTATAACGACATTTTCATCGTTAAACTCCTGGGCATTCTTTGAAAAGTTATACGAACCCGTTATAACAATGCTATCATCCAATATAATGTATTTTGAGTGCATATTGTACGGGTTTCCATCAGCCAAAACCTCTATGCCGTTTCTAATAAGTTTCCTATACTCAGAACCCCTATTTTTTAAACTTTTACTTTCAATAACTCCCACAACATTAACACCCCTTTTCTTAGCATAAACCAAGGCATTACCCAATTCGTTATCGGTAAAGGAAAAGGCCGCAAATTTTATATTTCTTCTGGCAGTATTGAGGATTTTTATAATCCTCGCCTCTATATCATCCTCCGGTGAGAAATAAACCTCTACCCTATAAGGCCCAACTTTAAAGCAACAATCGGTATTCCTCGGAAATAAAGCCCCGAATTTTTTATCCTCAAACATCTCGTAAAACTCCTTTAAATAGTTCTCCGCTACGAGGCGGGAATTTATAACCACCAAATTGTTATCGTTTCTGTATATTTCACTCTCTGTAAAGTTTGTTGAACCCGTTAATACCAATTGCGAATCTATTACAGCAAACTTGTTATGCATATAGGGTTTCCTATCATCAAAAACTATTGGAATTCCTTCGCTTTCCAGTTTTTTCTCCGCCCATTCTTTCTTCATCCTATCGTCCATAACCATCTCAACTTTTACACCCCTCTTTTTCGCCTCTATGATCGCCTTCACTACATCCGGGTGGTCTATTTCATATATTGCTATTTGTAATGTTTTGCGCGATGAGTTTATCAACCCCACTATGACATTTAAAACCGTATCCTCTCTTGTAAAGAACACCTGTATATCGTTTGTGAAGGTTTTTTGTACCTTTACATCTCTACCCCCTCCAAAACACCCCGATAAAACCGGTAGTATTAGGAGTAATCTTTTCATACTTTAAAATGTTGTCCCTATTTGGAAGTGCGGCCTAAAACCCTTTGAAGGTTCGTCAAACCCATAACCTATATCTATCCCCATTATCCCCAGCATCGGTATATTTGCCCTAACGCCAACACCAGCAGACCTTTTAAGGTCTTTAATATCAACCGTCCTCAACTCCCACCAGGCATTCCCCCCTTCCAAGAATCCCAAAAGGTATATGTTCTCGTTCAACCTAACCCTAAACTCGTATGTTAAAACCGTAAAAACTTTACCGCCTATTACATTATAACCAACCTTTGTACCAACGCTTCTTAGGTCGTACCCCCTCAAACCGTAAAATCCCACATCCCCGAGGAGGAAATACTCAAAGAATGGTATATCCTTATCGGTTGAAAGTCCGTTTAACAATCCTCCCCTAATTCTAAAAGCGTTTATAAGTTTATCCCCACCAAAGAATGGAAAGGGTTTGTAATACTGAATTTCCGGAAAGTGCCTTAAAAAATTCACATCACCACCCAAAGGTCCCCCCACCAAATCCAGCTGATAAGAAACCCTTAAACCGCTTATGGGATTAAAAATCCTATCCCTTGAATCGTAATATACCGTTCCGGTGGCGGATGACATATACAAAGCATCTTTATTTTTCCAATAGTCATAAAAGGGTTGTCCTTGGTATTTTTTATCTATGTTAAAAACCTGCAACCTTTCAAACCTATAACCCGTATTAAACCCCCAATATGTACCAAAAATCCTTCTACCCACATCGGCGGATATACCCGCCTTTCTTTGCCAGAAATCAAAGTAATATTGCGTTAAATAATACACACTCCCCCCAAGGCTGGTGGGCCCGTTTAAAAACCAAGGTTCCCTAAAAGATATTAAAAAGTTCTTCCTATAACCACCCCATTCAAGCCTTATCTCTCCATATTGCCCCTTCCCAAAAAGGTTTGGCTGTTGCAATGCCAAATTCCCAAATAAACCCTCCAACTGGCTATAACTCGCCCCTGCGCTTATCTGACCCGTTGGCCTCTCCTTAACCCTTACCAAAAGATCAACCCTTTGGGAATCCCCGGGGATAGGTCTAATATCCGGCAAGACATTTTCAAAATACCCGAGATAATACAGGTTCCTCAAACTCCTCATGAGTAATGCCCGGGAAAAGTAATCCCCCGGAAAGAGCATAAATTCCCTACGCATCACGTAATCGTATGTTCTCGTGTTATCCGCAAACTCTATAAACCTGACCCTAACCCTCCAATTTTCCGTAATGTTAAAATTATAACTTATCTTGCCGTCAGCTTTCTTCTCGTCGTATTTGAGATTTGCGTATATATAACCAGAATCCGCATACAACCCTAAAACCTCCGCCCTTGCCATTTCAAACCTTTCCTTTGAATATAACCCCCTTTCTAAGGCCTGGGGAGCTCTATACCAAAACTTATACTTCAACCAATCAAATATACCCGGTTTTTTGAAAACTATACTTTTAAACCTCTCTTCAAGGGTTTTACTATCAAAAACCTCATTTCCCTCAAAGGACACATCCCCAAACCTATACTTTTTACCCTCCGTGATGTAAACAACTATACCCATATAACCGTTTTCTAAGGGATATACGGAGAAAGAATCAATCTTTGCCTCCGGGTATCCGTGGTTGTGATAAAACTCCTCAACCCTTTTTATGTCCTCTTCCCATTTATCCTCGTTAAACACATACCAACTCGTTAACCTCAAATACCACTTGTATTCCTTTGTGTGCAAAATTTTTTTTAATGTTGCGGATGAATAGACTTTGTTGCCCTTAAAGTCTATAAAACCCACCTTAAACTTTTCCCCTTCCTCCACCTTGAAAATTATAACCGCCTCTCCGTTTTTATCCGGACTCTCTATCTCGTAATCAACCTTGGCGTTTAGATAACCCTTTTTCTTGTAAATGTTTTCAATGGTTTTCTTCATCGTAAAAATGTTCCTCTCCGTAGCGGCTTTGTTCTTAAAAACCTTGTTTAATGTATCAAGTAGCGATTTCCCCTTAACCTTTTTTGCCCCTTTTATCTCAAACTTTTTTACCCTCGGGGCCTCTTTAAAAACAAAGAGTATATCAAGGGTATCCTTTCGTAGCATACCGAGAACCTTTATATCGTCAAATATGCCCAAATTCCAAACCCTATCAAGGGCCTGCTTGAAATCCATTGCGGTTAGTTTCTGTCCCCTTTGTAGTCTCAAAGCACTCCTTATAACCTGATGGTTTGTCCATTTAACATCCAAAATCTGTATTTCCCCTATATAAACCTCCTTTGGTATGGGTCTTGTGGTATCAACTTGCAAAACCAAAATACCCAAGAGCATAAGCGGTTATTTTATTGCCGTTTTGTTTTTAAGTAGTAAAATCTTTCATCTTTAAAATATCCGTGCTATGAAAATTACAAAAGAGACGACGGTAGAAGAGGTGGTTGTGAAATATCCGGATGCCGTTGATATATTTTTTAAATACGGAATTCCCGCAATAGCTTGCGGAACACCTATATGGGGTACCATAGGAGAAAACGCGGAAAGGTATGGGGTAAAGGATGTAGAGGGCTTGTTAAGGGAGTTGAACGAATTGGTGGAAAATAAAGGAGAAATGGATATTAAACTCAACCCCATAAACGAATAAAACAAGTTTATAATATCCGCTTTATAAGGGCGCGTAGCTCAGGTGGTTAGAGCGCTCGTTTGACATGCGAGAGGTCGGAGGTTCGACTCCTCCCGCGCCCATTTGAACCTCCCTTTATCCAACGAATACCTCATTTGGTTTATTAAAGTTGCGGGTATTCTGTTCGTAATCCTTACGGTAGCCGCATATATGGTTTGGGCGGAGAGGAGGGTATCCGCTTGGATGCAGGACAGGATAGGGCCAAACCTCGTAGGACCTTTTGGTTTATTGCAACCCTTGGCGGATGTTATTAAACTCGCCTTCAAAGAGGACATAACCCCCTTTGTTGCGGATAAACTCTTACATTTCATAGCACCCGGTTTAATCATGATGGCTCCGGTTTTGGCCGTTTCAGTTATACCCTTCGCGCCGGGTTTATGGATTGCAAATCCCGATTTTGGTCTCCTATGGCTCCTCGGTGCCACATCAATAGCGGCCTACGGGGTTATACTCGGTGGTATTGCCGGTGGTAGTAAATATCCCCTATTGGGAAGTTTAAGGTCAATGTCCCAAATAGTATCTTATGAACTCCCAATGGGTATATCCGCCTTGGGGCCGGCGGTTATGGCCGGTTCGTTATCCCTGGTTGATATAGTTGAGGCACAAAAAAACCTGTGGTTTATAGTTCCCCAATTTATAGGTTTTTTGGTCTTCCTCATTACAACATATGCCGAAACCAACAGGCTTCCCTTTGACCTACCGGAAGCCGAAGCGGAACTAACGGGTGGGTATCACACGGAGTTTTCGTCTTTAAAGTTTGCCTGGTTTTTCGCCGGGGAATACGCCAATATGGTTATAGCATCATCCTCTGTAAGCATTTTGTTCTTAGGTGGTTGGTATGGCCCATTTGCACCGGGATTACACTGGACAATACTAAAAGTATCCTTCTTTTTGTTCCTATTCCTCTGGGTTAGATGGACATTGCCGAGGTTTAGGTTTGATCAGTTGATGTTTTTCAGCTGGAAGGTTTTACTCCCGTTATCTTTGCTTAATTTAGCCATTGCAACTATTTTGAAGGTAATGTGGTAAAAGGTATAGGGGTGGATGTCGTTAATCTACGAAGGTTTGAAAGAATTTTGAATAGGACTCCGCGAATAAAAGACAGGTTATTCACAGCCCGTGAGGTGGAAAATTCTTACTCTTTATGGAATTTGGCGGGAAAGTTTGCCGCAAAGGAAGCGGTTTTAAAGTCCGTGGGTTTGGGTTTGAGTAATGGATTGTGTTGGCACGATGTAGAAATTATTGGAAATTTTAATTCTCCACCCAAAGTTATACTGAGCGATAAGGCAAAAGAAATTATACCCAATGTGGAATTTTTCCTTTCAATATCACATGAAAGGGAGTTTGTTGTGGCGGTATGTTTGGCCGTATTATCAAATACCTGAAATCCCAAATTGAGCCTTCACCTTCGGAGTTAAAGGGTTTGTTTGTTTTGATAATCTTGGGTTTTGCCGGCGTTGGGTATGACTACTATCAAAAACTTAAAACCCCAAAAGGCATTACCTTTATAAAGGTTTCCACGGACTTAAAGATATTTGAGGATACTTCCTTATTCGTAGTTGAAAGGAGGGAATTTTACCGTAGAAAACCTTTAAGGGGTGGTGAGAAGATAAATATAAATACGGCAAGCGTTAAGGAACTCATGAGGCTTCCGGGAATTGGTCCAAAGATGGCTCAAAGGATTTACGAATATCGCCGGAAGGTTGGGAAATTCAAAGGCGTGGATGAACTTATAAACATAAAGGGCATAGGGCCGAAAAAATTACAAAAGATAAAACCTTATATCACCCTTTGAGGTTCTCGGATATAACTTCCGATATATCTTTTACCCTCTCCGGTTCCAAGCCTTTTGATTTTACACCGTCGGTAATCATTGTCATGCAGAAGGGACAACCCACAACGATTTCATCGGGATTTTTACCCAACAACTCCTCCGTTCTCTCCAAATTTATCTTTTTTCCAATCTTTTCTTCCAACCACATCCTACCACCACCGGCACCGCAGCAGAATGAATTGTTCCTACTCCTATCCGCTTCCAAAACATCCCCAAGGGTTTTTAATATATCCCTTGGTTCGTCGTATATGTTGTTATGCCTTCCCAAATAACAGGGGTCGTGAAATATGTATTTTTTGTCGGCCTTTTTTACATTGATTTTCCCGAGTTTTAAAAGCATACTCAAATATTCCGAATGGTGATAGACCTTTATGCTTTTGTCCAAACCAAAATCCGGGTATTCGTTTTTTATCGTATGATAACAGTGGGGACAGGATGTAATTATAGCCTTCGGCTTGTATTTGTTAAGAGTTTCAACATTTTGAACCGCAAGCATTTCAAACAAGTATTCGTTTCCAGTTCTCCGTGCGGAATCCCCTGTGCATGTTTCTTCCATACCCAATATGGCCACATCAACACCTGCGGATTTCAAGAGATTAACCACGGTTCTTGCAACTTTTGAATACCTTTGATCATAAGAGGCGGCACACCCAGCCCAATACAGGACTTCAAAATCGGAATTTTCATAAGCCCTTTTTACATCCAATCCCTCCGCCCACTTTTCCCTATTTTCCGCCGGCATGTTCCAAGGATTCCCCTGATTTTCCATCCCCCTATAAGCATTTGAGAATCCCACCTCTTTACCTTCCATGAGAATTTGTCCCCTTCTTATTTGGAGTATAGTGTATAACTGCTCATTACCCACGGGACAAATCTCCACACAGGCGCCGCATGTGGTGCAGGCCCACAGGGCATCTTCGTTTATCGCAAAATCCATTAACGGCCTCAAACTTTCACCGTTTGCAAACTTTTTAAGGTTTTGGTTGATTTCGTACCGCATGTTTATTATTAACGCGGATGGTGAAAGTGGTTTTCCTGTAAAGTTTGCTGGGCATACATCCTGACACCTGTTGCACATTATACAGGCATATGCATCCATTATTTGTGCCCATGGTAAATCCTCCAAATTTATGGCCCCAAAAACCTCTTCCTCTCCCCCTTCCTCTTGAAGTTTTTCCATAAGGTTTAACGGTTCAACATATCCATATGGCTTATCCCTCCTAACCGACCACCTTACCGGGGCAAAGAATAGGTGTATATGTTTTGAGTATGGGAAATAAGGGAAAAAGGCGAGTATTGAACCCAAGGCCAACCACCAGAATACATGTTCAAGAATAGTTTTAAACCCTTCTGGTATCCCGTTCAAGATTAAAAATATGGATGATGCGAAGGGCTGAAAGGTGTCAAATGAGGAAAGCGTTAAGGATTGGTGTAAAACCCTTGAAAACACATGGGTAAAAATGAATACGAGCACTATAAGGGAATCCCTTAATATGCCGCTTAAAGCCTTTTCATGAAGGGGAACATTTTGGGGAAAGAAAAGCCTTTTATCCTTTACAACATATCTGCGGATACCGAAATATATTACCCCAATTAATGCTAAAAGACTTAAAATATCCGATACAAGGTTAAAAGCACTCTGTAAAGGCGTATTTCCAAAAATATTAAAACCGTATATATAACCCCTTATCACATCCTGTAAATTTACAAGGGCATACACCAAAAAAGCCCAAAGGATAAATGCGTGAAAAACTGAGGTTATGAACCTCGCCTTAAATATGGGTTTTTGAAGTATCAGAGCCTGAACACCTAACCACAAATTTACCTTTCTTTTCTCGTTTTTCCCCCTCTTTATCGCATTAATTACGGCCGAAAAGTTTTTATAAGTTAAGTATCCGGAAAGCAAAAGTAGAACTATAAACAAAATCTTTTCATATATGGTTAGCATAAGCGAGAATTTTACCCTTGGGAAATTTGTTTGGGTTCCGTTTTGCGAATATAGTT
>CAYRSH010000049.1:0-1404 GCA_964426895.1 uncultured bacterium | reverse complement strand
AGAAAAAGTTGGTTTAAAACCGAGGAAGGAATTTATTGCATTGAAAGTAATGAATTGGATGCTTTAAAGATGGTGATAAAAAGTGAAAGAATAATTTTAGAGAATGGCAAAAAAATCGGAGAGAAAACTCATTATATAAGATTATACACACCCGCTGAACTTTGCTTTTTGATGAGAATTTCAGGCCTTGAACCCGTGAGATTCTATGGGGATTGGAAAGATTTGTCAGATTATAGTGAAAATTCCCCAAGATTGATAATTGTTGCCGTAAAACAGTAGAATTTTATTATCCCAACAAACCAACACCTTTAAAATTTCCAAACCATGTTATTAACCCTTATCCTACTACAAAACCAAGACACATTAGAGGATACATTAAAGCGTAAGGATATTTTTATAAAATCACCCGTTAAATCCGCTTTGAGGTCGGCGGTTATACCTGGGTGGGGGCAGTTTTACAACGGTAGGGCATTTAAAGGCCTAATACTTGGAGGGCTTTCCTTTGCATCCCTCGGCTGGACATTGAAAACTTATAACGATTATAGAATAAAGGGTGATAATCAAAGCGTGTCCAACTTTTTAGGGGCTTTAATAGTGAATATAGCGGTTTGGGGATATACTATTGCCGATGCGTTCGTTGATGCGTATTTATACGGGTTTGAGGCCGAGAGGGATACGGTTTTAAAGGATATAGAGGTTAAAAAGCATTAGTTAAATCTTTTCAAAAATGCCTTCAACATTCCCAAAAGGTGTTTCCCTTAAGAATACTTTTCTTACACTCAATCCATCAAACAACCTTTCGACATCTTCCAATGTATAAAGGCAAACAGAAACATCTATTTTAAACTTTTCCATAACACCTTTGGAGGGAAGGCAAAACCTTTCTTCAATGGGCAAATCTTTATGGGTATATCCTTCACCCAAAGGGGAATTTAAACCGGAAAAAGAAACAAATAATCTCCCCCCTTTTTCCATCCTCTTTAAAACGATTTTCAAAACCCTTTTTGTATCGGAAAATCTTAAAAAGTGTAAAACCCTTTCCGCCACAAAAATCCCTATGATCTCTGGAAGGTCTGAGGGTTTTATTTTCCCAATGTCCAGCGATTTAAACCCAACCCTTAAATCCAAATCATTTAATTGTTCAATAAAAAAGGGCTTAACTTTATCGTAAATGAACACCCTGTACCCCAAAAGTGCTAATATAAGCGATAACCTCCCGGAGCCAGCCCCAAATTCAACAACACATTTTGTTCCCTTCCAATCCAAAGCAAACTTTATAACCTCTTTATCCAACAAACTTAACCTTTTTGAAACCACATCTATACCGTACATTTCCCACAAATTTTAAAGACGGAAAGATTTATACGGCCTTAGAATAGTAAAGCAATGGCAAAGGTAAAAGGA
>CAYRSH010000048.1:0-11671 GCA_964426895.1 uncultured bacterium | reverse complement strand
CATATTGGCATTTTTATCCGGCATAGGTTTGGGGCTTGCCGTTTTGTACGGTTGCAATAAGGCCTCGGAGGGAGCAAAAGAGGTGGATTTCAAGGTAAAGATCAAGGCATACGATACAAAGATAGATTCGGCGACCATAGAGGGTTTTACCATAAGAAATGTTAGGCAGTTGAATGTTATAAGCGAACCTTCGGATTTGGTGGTAAGGGTTGGGAATAAAGTTAATGTTGAACTCATAAACGAATC
The DNA here is from genome assembly GCA_964426895.1 of uncultured bacterium. Lineage (GTDB taxonomy): Bacteria > Hydrothermota > Hydrothermia > LBFQ01 > LBFQ01 > Caldipriscus. Next base: position 11,425 of record CAYRSH010000048.1, on the reverse strand, counting down.
CCCAATAAGCGAAAACTTCTCCATAGAGGGATACGAAGTAAATACCACATTAAAACCGCAGGAAACGGCTAAGGTTTCCTTTACAGCCGATAAACCCGGCGCATATACCATTTGGTGCAATTTGCATCCAAAGAATATACACCTACCGGGTAGCTTTGTGGTTGTGGAATGAAGGGTTTAAGGGTTTTTATAGTGTCGTTTGTGGGTGCAATCGTGGTTGCATCCCCTCGGGAAAAACCATTTCCGGATGTGAAGGTTTATATAAAATATCTTCAATGACCCCTTATCGTATATCTCGGATATGCCATGCCAAATGTCCGGATGTGTGCAATTCGGCACTATTCCTTATTAACTCCGCCTGGGAAAAATCGGAATGTAAATTCAAACTTGTGTTTATAGGTATAGACCCCAACGAGAGTTTTAGAGATTTGAAAGATTATGCTAAGAAGTTTAACAAAAACTTTATTGCGGTAAAACCTTTGAGTTATTCTCAACTCAAAAAGGCATTCCCATCCGCGTGGTTTAATAACGGAAATTATATCCAATAGGAGGGTCTTTAACGGATGAACTTATAGAGACTCTGAAAAAAGACGGGTGTTAAAGGCTTTGAAACATTCCAAGACCTTTATCCCCTTATCGGTGATCTTATACATAACGGTCGGTGGATATGTGCTTTGTAATATCGCCCTTTCTACAAGGCCCAGTTTTACCAGTTTCTTTAACCTATCCGATAAGGTTTTATAAGGACCTCTTTCAAGCCTGCGCAAAATCCCTTCACTCCACTTACATTTTATAACCTTTTCGTAGCAATATACCAAATAATCGTTGTCTATGTTTTTAACGACATCTAAACCCGCCTCGGTTAGTACACCATCCCTAACATATCCCAAGTTTTCAAGTTTTTTTAAGGTGTAATAGAAGGATGATTTTGGGATGCTGTAATCCTTTCCCGCCAATTTCAGTAAAACCCTTAAAGCGTGCTTCATATTTCGTCGGATATTTTAATGTTGGAAAATTTAAAATTTACCACTTTAAAATACCTGCTTTTATATGAAAAGGACACCCTTTTACGATTATCACAGAAAATCCAAGGCTAAATTTGTAGAATTTGCGGGATATGAGATGCCCCTGTTTTATGAGGGGCAGGGGATCCTTGAAGAAACACTATGGACGAGAAGTAAGGCATCACTCTTTGATGTTTCCCACATGGCAAGGTTTTTGGTAAAGGGGCCGGATGCAAAAAACTTTTTGGACTATTCCTTTTCAAATTCCTTGGCGAAACTAAAAGGTTCCATTGCGGCCCAATACACATTAATGCTCAACGAAAGGGGAGGGATAATTGATGACGCTTATATATACAAACTTTGGGAAAACGAGTACATGGTGGTGGTTAATGCCGCAAATCATGAAAAGGATTGGGAAGTTTTGAACAACAGGAAAAAGGGGTTTAATGTTAGTATGGAAGACATAACCGAAATCGTTTCACAGGTGGCATTTCAAGGCCCTTTATCCTTGGAAATAATTTCTAAGATTATTGGAACGGATATAACGAATGCAAAGAGAAACAGGGTTTTTAGGTTTGGCGATGTTATCATAACCACCACGGGTTATACCGGAGAAAAGGGTGTGGAAATATACGGGAGCTTTGACAACCTCAAAGGTTTTGTTGATGAACTCCTAAGGTTTTCGGAGGTTAAATGGGCGGGCTTGGGGGCAAGGGATATTTTGAGGGCAGAGGCCGGATATCCTTTATACGGGAACGATATAGACGAGAATACGGATCCGTTTTCGGCCGATTTGGGATGGGTTGTTTCATTTGATAAAGACTTTGTTGGGAGAAAGGCACTTGAAGGTTTTGAACAAAAGGTTAAGAGGAAGGGGTTAATATACGAGGGGAGGGGGATAATTCCGAAAAAGGGGGATAAGGTGTTTTATAACGGCGAAGAGGTGGGATATATAACCACTGGCGTTTTCTCCCCGAACATATCGTCGGTTATATGCATGGGATACATACCGAAAGACCTTATAGGAGAAGTGGTAGTCAAATCGCGCGGTAGGGATATTACAATGCGTATAACACACTTCCCATTTGTTAAACTCCCACAATGGTAGATAATGTAATTTTCCTGGATTTAGAGACAACCGGATTGAATTTTAAAAGGGATAGGATTGTGGAAATAGGTTTGGTCCCGTTGAAGAAAAATGGTAAAAGGGGCAAAAGGTTCCTTATAAATCCGAAAATACCCATTAAAAAGAGGGCTTACATGGTTCACGGTATATCTTTTGAGGATGTTAAGGGTAGTCCGTATTTTGAAGATGTTAAGGATGAGGTTTTGAAAGCCTTAAACGGAAATATTGTTGTGGGTTTCAATGTGGTGAATTTTGATATACCTTTCTTAAACTACGAACTTTTTAGGGTGGGGGAAAAAGCCCTATTTAATAGGGTTATAGACCTAAAAGAGGTGGCAAAAATCGTGTTTAACGAACCCCCAAATTCTTTGTACTCTTTGGCAAAATATCTTGGAATAAAGGTTAAAAAAATTCACAGGGCACTTGAAGATGCGGAAACCACAAGGAAAATATTTATTAAACTTATGGAAATCAAAGGGGAAATATTTGAAGATATAAGGACATTGGAGTCCATAACCTTTTCATCGTATCCATCTAAATCCCTGCAAATTTTAAACTTGGCAAGGGAATATGGGCTTTTAAGAATTAAATATTTTACAAAATTTTCCGGTATTATGGAATTGGAAGTTGAACCCTTTATAATCTTGAAGAATATAGTTATGGTAAAGGATGGGCTTGGAAATCCCAGAAAACTTTATATTCCGAGAATTATCCAAATATCGCCCTTAAGGTAATAAAACTTTCGGGATTATAATAACGGGTGTATGTCCAAGGTATGGCCGGATTGGCACGATAGATACGATTTTGATGAGTTTTCAATCTTAAAGTTTGCGCCGGAAGAACCGGGAGTTTTTCTGATAAGGAGGAAGTTTCATAACGATTATATGGATTCCATAATACTAATAGATGCCGCCGAAAACCTGAGAAAAAATCTCTTAGAGTGTATAAACAACCCTCCGGAGGAAATAAGGCAATATCTGAATAAAGGGGAAATCCTTGAATTCGCGTTTTTAAGGACACTTGACCCCTATACCATAAAACATGGCATTGTTGAAGACCTTAGACGTCTTAGGAATCCTTGAAGATTTTTATACGCAACCCCTTTACTCCGGCAAGGGGTTATGGAATGAATTATCGGAGGTTATACGCGATATAAAGGATAACTCCTTAACCGGAATACTGACCTTATCAAGGTTGAACGAAATGATAATATCTTTTTACGATTCCGGTAAATTCTTAGAAGGTATAAGCGTTGAGGGTGAAATTATGTATTCATTTAATTGCGACGGATTTATAAAAGGGCTTTCGGCCTCCGCCCGGGTTAAATCTTATGATTACAACTTTTATGCCCACAACAGTGAAGTGATAGTAATAATTTCCCTAATACACAAGTCTTCCAAAGTTATGGAATCCATAACCCTTTATCCAACAAAGGTAATGGATGACCTCAAAGATTTAAGGTTTTCCGGAATCCTCAAAATATTCTCACCAAAACAGGCCTCCGTGGTTTTTCTATCGGGAAACCCCTTAATAGCATTTTCAAGGGGTAGAAGTTTAGCAATAAAACAAGAGATTTCGGAAAGTGGAATATACGAAATGTCCGCATTTTCCGTTGAAGGGCCGTTATCGGAAAGGAATTACGAATACCACTTCAACAACTTTTTACAGAGGCTAAACAAAATTTATAAAAACTTAAAGCGAAATGACGAAAATTTGCCTATAAAAATTCGCGAAACTATGATAAAGTATGCCGAAGAAGAGCCATTCTTAGACCCCATCTTGGGTTTTGTGGAACTTGACGGCGAAATAAAGATAAATGCGCCACCCTATAAGGGTTTAAGGATAATTTCTTACTTATGCGATATACTTATGGAGGCGGGTAAGAGGTTTTCCGAGGAATTGGAAGATATTAAGCGGGAGTTGGAGGATGTACTATGAAATGGTTTGTGGGTATAATACTTTCTTCACTTATTTGGCTAATTTTAAGCATTTTAACGGTCATGGATATTTTAAGTTTTAAGTCTGCTACCGATTTGAAGTTAAAAGTTATGAACCTTAGAGAAAACCTATCCTATGCGGGCATGTATTATGCCCTAAAAAACGATGTGTTAATGCAATCCCACTTAAACACTTGTAAGGGTTTATCACAGGAAATAGGTGATAGTTCTTTAATGTTTTATACGGATTCTTTAAGTGCGGTTTTAACATCCAAGAAATCCTCGCCGGCGGATGTGGAAAACTACATTTCAAAAATCAAAGGCTTAACGGATAAGATAATCTTGAAAGGTGAAAGGGGTTTAAACTTGGTATTCCCCGCAAGTTCTATCTTATTTTTTGGCATAACAGTTATATTTTCCATATTTGGAATTCTTGAAATTAGGAAAAATTTGGCCGAAATGGACAGGTTTATATTGGATCTAAGACTTGGGATAATCTGGGAGAAGGTGGAATTATATGGGGATTTTGGAAGGGTAGGGTCTTCGTTAAACAACCTCATAAGGGATATAAGAAGGGTTCGTACAAATGCGCAAAAGATTGCCAGGTCTTGAAAAGGTAAAATCGGCAATAAGGGAGTTTAAACTTATGAATGAAGGGGATAAAGTTTTAGTGGGTTTTTCGGGTGGTGCGGATTCCACATATTGCTTATTGGCACTTAGGGAATTGGGATTTGATGTAAAAGCTTTACATATCAATCACGGTTTAAGGGAAACCGCCAAAAGGGATGAGGAATGGTGCATAAACTTTTGCAAAACCATAGGTGTGGATGTTTTTGTTGAAAGGATAAATATAGAAGGTCATACGGCGTTGGAAGAGAAAGGAAGAGAAAAGAGGTATGAAATATTTAGAAGATATGCAAAGGAGTACGGGTTTAATGCCATCGCCTTGGGACATAACCTCACGGATGCCCTTGAGACCTTCTTGTTTAACTCTTTAAGGGGTAGCGGATTGATGGGTTTGATATTACCACCCAAGGTTGAAATATTTATAAGGCCTTTGATATTGATGTGTAGGGAGGAAATAAGGGAGTATTTGAGTGATGCCGGATATGAATGGGTTGAGGATGAGAGCAACTTATCCGATAAATTTAGTAGGAACAGGATAAGGATGTATATAGAGCCAAACCTTGAAAAGATTTTCCCAAATTGGTGCGACAGGTTTGCCAACACATATATAAACCTTTGGGAGGAGAGGGAATATTTTCAACGGTTATTAGACGAATTTTCGGATAAAAACCTGATATTCACCGGAGGAGCATTTGCATTAAGGATTTCGGAATATATACCGGTTTTAAGAACCCTATCCCGAATTCTGGATGTTGAGATAAAACCGTTAAGGCAGGTTTTTTATTTAAAAAACGGGAAATGTTTCATTATAAAGAACTGGAAAATTTACAGGTTTAATGATTTCTTTGTAGGGTTTAAAAAGGAACCCAAATTAGAAGACTTAAACTTGAAGGTGGTAAAGGGTAAAGGCAGATACACTGGTAGGGTTAAAAGTTTGGGTGAAATAACCATAAGGTTTAGGAAGGGGGGAGATACTATAAACTCTAAGAGGTTGGGTGAGATATTCCATAAAAAGAAAATACCCCCATTTTTGAGGGATTTTTACCCTATTATTGAAATTAACGGTAAGATTGCTTGGATACCCTTCATTTATGAAGAGGGGGGAGATAAAAGCGTAGGGCTTGATAGGATAAACCCCGAAATACCCGATTTCTTTGATATTCTAAGGTTTATAGGTTTGATTTGAAATTCCAATTTATACCAGTTTAAAATACCTGCTATGAAACACAGGATTTTAAGGAAACCCAAGGGTTATAAAACCATAACGGAAGCGTTTGAAAAATCCGCAAATGAATATAAGGATAGGGTGATGTCAAAGATCAAGAGGGATGGAAAATGGGTTGAATATAAGTATGGAGAAGTTCTAAGTAATGTCAAAAAGATAGCCGAATATTTAAAGGAATTGGGGGTTAAACCCAGGGATTTTGTAGCCCTCGTTTCCGAAAACCGCCCGGAATGGGGGTGGGGATACTTGGCAATTCAGTGGATAGGAGGGATGGTTATACCCTTGGATGCGAAGCTAACGGATGTTGAGAGGAGGTTTTTAATGGATTTTGCGGGTGTTAAGGGTGTTATATGCTCAAAGGAATACTTGGACGAGATGCTCGAGGCGAAGGATGACTTAAAACTGAATTTTATCCTATGTATGGATGAAAACAAAAATATCCCCAATTATCCCGAAATCTTAAAAAAATACAAGGGTATTGACCGCTTTGAGGTTGATGGAGAACACTTAGCAGAAATCCTTTTTACATCGGGAACAACCGGTTCCCCAAAAGGCGTTATGCTTACCCATGGGAATATTATGAGCGACCTTGAAGGGGTATATCAGGTCATAGATATAAACGAGGAGGATATATTCTTCTCAATTCTACCCATCCATCATGTTTATGAATGTACGGTGGGATTTATAGCGCCCTTTTATATAGGGGCTACCGTGGCATATGCAAGTTCTTTAAGGCCAAATGTGATGATACAGGAGATCAAGGAAATTAAACCCACGGTTTGGCTAACCGTACCTTTAATCCTTGAAAAGATATACCAAAGGATACTAAAAGAGTTGGAAAATCAGCCACCTACAAGGAAAGTTATAATAGGGCTTATGAGAAGATTCTTTAAAAATCAACTATCTAAAAGGATAAAATCAACCTTAGGTTTGGAAAGGATTAAATATATGGTTTCGGGGGGTGCGGCATTGCCCGTTTGGGTATCAAAAGGTTTGGAAGATTTGGGTTTTCCGATAATACAGGGTTATGGGTTATCCGAAACATCACCGATATTAACCGTGAATCCACCACATGCTCCGAGAAATGCTTCCGTTGGTTTGCCCATTCCGGGCGTGGAGATTAAACTGTTTGATGTTAATGAAAACGGTGAAGGGGAAATAGGGGCAAGGGGTCCCGTGGTGATGAGGGGTTATTATAAAAACGAAAAGGCTACAAAAGAGGTTTTTACGGATGACGGCTGGTTTTTAACGGGTGATGTGGGGTACTTTGATGAGGACGGATACCTTTACATTACGGGTAGGAGAAAGGCGGTTATAGTTAGCAAAGGGGGTAAGAACATATATCCCGAGGAAATAGAGAATAAACTCATAGAATCGCCTTATATTGAGGAGATTTTGGTTTTCGGTGCAAAAAATCCGGATACCGGCGAAGAGGAGGTTCAGGCTTTGGTATATCCAAACCTTGATGAGGTTAGAAGTTTGGCACATAAGTTAAACGCTACCCCCGATGACGAATTTATATACGATTTGATCTCCAAGGAAATAGAGAGGTTGAGTAAGGATTTGGCACCTTATAAGAGGATAAAGAGGTTTGCGTTGAGGTATGAGGAATTTCCAAAAACTACCACAAGGAAAATTAAAAGGCATCTCTTTGAGGGTGTTTTTATAAAAGTGGGGGAGAAGGTAAAGATAACCGAGCATTGAAATTAAACGGGGGTATAATATCCAACATTGAGGAGAAAGATACTTTCCTTAGAAATGTCCAATGAATTGCTTGAAGAGATGGGAGAAGCGAGGAAATTTTTTAAATCCGTAATTGATAAATTCACAACCAGCAGCAAAATATCGGAAGATATGATGACGATATTTGATGAGGCCACATCAAACGCCATAAGACATGCATATCCAGAAGGTAAAAGGGGTATAGTCAGGGTTTCCCTTTACATAGAGGAAAAGAAAAACAAAAAATACTTTGTTTTAACCGTTTTTGATAGGGGTGATATACCCAAAGGTTTCCCTATGGATATGAGCAATTATGAGGTGAATTTGAACGAATGGTTTAAGAAAAGCGAGAAAATAGGGGGTATAGGGCTTATGGTTATCTCGCGCTTGGCGGATAAGGCCTTTTGGAGAAGGGTTTCGGGTGGAAAGTATTTTGTCGTTGTAAAACGGTTTGAATAAAATGGGGAGATTGAGTTTATCGTTTAAATTGTTCTTACTATTCGGGTTTATTTTAATTTTGGCCATAGGCGGTTCAATTGTGGTTATAACAAACATAGTATCGCAAAGGGTTCGCAATCAAATAGAGCTTAGGGGTGTTTCTTTGGCACGATACCTTTCATCCCAAGCCTCAGAAGCTTATCTTCAAGACGACGATTTAACCTTAGTTAGTATAACCGCGGGTTTGAAAAGGTCAAATCCCGGTGTTCTCTCCGTGGTTGTGGTGAACGATAAGGATATAATAATATCCCACAGCGATAGCATACTTTTAAAGGGGAAAAGGTTTTCCCCCGAAAGCATGAGACTTTATAAAACAATATTCGATACATCATCAAACATTACCGTTAGTCTTTATGAAAATCGTAAGGGGATAGTTGTGGTATCGCCCATGATAGACAGGATAAGGAAGCAGGTAATAGGCAAGGTTTTCCTAACGCTTTCCAAGAGGGATATAACGGAAACGACAAAAAACATATTCTTAGTGTTGATATCAACCGCAATTATAACCATAGGAATAGGCCTAATCGGGACAATGTTATTTACATATTTGCTCACAAAAAACATAGGGATATTGGTTGAAGACCTAAAAATCATAGGTGAGGGTAATTTAGACCATAGGCCGAGGATTTCATCAAATGATGAGATAGGGCAAATAGCAGATGCCGTGGGTAAAATGGCGGAAAAGTTAAAGGAAGTACAAACGAGATTGGTGGAAACGGAAAAGTTTAAACACGAGGTTGAATTGGCGAGGAGGATACAAAGCGTTTTGCTGCCGAGAAGCATACCAAAGATAAAAGGTTTTGAATTTTCCACGGCTTATAAACCCGCCCTTTTGGTGGGTGGGGATTATTACGACTTTTTCCGTATGAGGGATGGCCAAATAGGTTTTCTGGTTGCCGATGTTTCCGGAAAGGGTGTCGCGGGTTCCTTGGTTGTCGTAATGTTTAGATCAATAATACACTCCGAATCTTCAATTTCTTCATCTCCCAAGGAGTTAATGATAAAGGTTCATGAAAACCTGTTAGGGGAAATCCCCGAAGATATGTATATAACATCCTGCATAGCCGCTCTGAAACCGGAGTATAAAACCCTAACCGTGTCTTCGGCCGGGCATAACCCACCTATTGTATATAAAGCATCAAAAGGGAAGGCTTTTATGTTGGAATTGGAAGGTTCCCCTCTTGGTTTATCAATTTTAAGCGTTGAGGATTTAGAACGAAACCTCCAAGAATACACGCTAACTATGGAAAAGGGGGATGTAATAGTTTTATACTCGGATGGTATAACCGAGGCTACGAATTTGAGAAATGAACAGTTTGGTGAGGATAGGTTCTTAAAACTCGTTGAAAGTTTGGCGCAAAAGGATTATTCCGCAAACGATATAAAGGAGGGGATACTTGCGGGTATTAGGGATTTCGTTGGGGATACACCACAATCGGACGATATAACACTGGTAATAATGAAGTGCGTAGAGTAATTTGGTTTGATTTGGCAAATTCTCCACATGTGATGTTTTTCAGGCCAATAATTGAGGTTTTACAAAAGGATTTTGATGTTTTCATAACCGCAAGGGATTTCTCGGAAACTATATCCCTTTTAAAGATGTTTAACATGGACTACATACCCGTTGGGAGGTATGGCGGTAGGGGGAAAGTTGGAAAGGTTGTATCAATGTTTGGAAGGGTTAAAGGTTTTTTAAACCTTTTCAAAGGAGAAAAACCCCATCTTGCCGTGTCCCACAACTCATACGACCAGATATTGGCGAGTAGGTTAATGGGTATAAGAAACATTACATTTATGGATTACGATAAGCAACCCGCCAACCATTTGGCTTTTAGACTTTCCGATATAGTGGTGGTTCAAGAGTGGTTTCCGGAGGATGCGTTAAGACGCTTCGGGGCAAAAAGGGTTATTAAGTATAGGGGATTAAAGGAAGAGCTTTATTTAAAGGATTTCAAGCCCAATCCGGAAATACCCCAAAAATTTAACATCAAAAGGCCCTTTGTCTTAGCAAGGCCACCTTCAACCTCCTCCCTATACCAAAGGGGCTATGGTGTTTTTTGGGAGGTTTTAAAAAGTTTAAAGAGTAAGGGAGTAGATGTTAGGGTTTTGCACAGAAACCCGGAGGATGAAGGGATATGTAAGGGTTTGAACTTACCTTTACTTTCCAAACCCGTAGATGCTCCCCAGTTGATATTTTGGGCTGATGCCTTCATAGGGGGTGGGGGGACTATGACAAGGGAGGCGGTTATCTTGGGAACTCCTGCATATTCCGTTTTACCCATGCCCGGTTTTCTGGATAAAAAGTTGGAGGATTTGGGGGTTTTGAAGTTTATAAGGGATGTTGAAGATGTTAAAATTGACTTAAAAAAAGAGTTTAAACCCCGTTTCTTCAACCCCAACATTCTGGAAGATATCGTTAAAATTATAAAGGATGCCCTAAACCGATTTTACAAAGGGTATTTATGAGGAATTTTCTGAGTTTTTCAATACCCTCACACGTTTTTGCGCTTATGGGAATGTACTCAAAGGGGAGTTTTGGAAGTTCGTCTAATAAGTCTATCTTGTTTAACACCACTATTTGCGGTTTTTTCAAAATCTCACTTTTGAACTTGTTTATTTCGGAAATAAGGATTTCATATTGCTTTTGGGGATTTCTTGTCCCATCCAATACAAATACTATTAGATTAACCCTATCCAAATGCTTTAAGAATTCCAAACCCAAACCCTTACCCTCCGATGCTCCCTCAATTATACCCGGGATATCCCCTATGGTTATCTCACAGTAGGGGGTTTTTATTACGCCCAAATTTGGGGAAAGGGTTGTAAATTCCCAGTCCCCAACCTTAGCCTCTGTACCCGTTAATGCGTTTAAAAGCGTGGTCTTTCCAGCATTCGGAAACCCAACCAAACCCACATCCGCAAGGAGTTTCAAAACGAGCCTTAAATTCCTCTTTTCACCCGATTTTCCCAAAGTTCTCTTTGAAGGGGATCTCTCCGTTGATGTTGCAAAATGTTTATTTCCTAATCCCCCACTTCCCCCCTTGGCCACCAATAATTTTTGTCCATCCTCAACTATTTCCCCCAGAACCTCGCCGGTATCGTTATCAATTACAACCGTACCGAGGGGTACGGGTATGTACAAATCTTCACCCTTCCTCCCGTTTAAATCCCCCTTAGCATCTTTACCGTCTTCCGCCTTGTAGTACCTCTTATATTTGAAATCCAAAAGGGAATACAAAGACCTTTTACCTATCAGATACACATTTCCCCCCCTACCCCCATC
>CAYRSH010000047.1:3988-12039 GCA_964426895.1 uncultured bacterium | reverse complement strand
CTAAAACCTTGTAAAGTTCAACAATTCGGGGCATATGTAGGTATTATAAGGTTGAAGGTGAGTTATGCCTTGCCTCCCTTAATTTCTAATCCTATTCTCAACTTAGACCTGTTTTCCGTTTTGAATCCCCGGGAAACCAAAGATTCAACAACCCCTTTTATATCCTCCTCATCCCCCTCCACCTCCGCAAATAACATGTTTGTATGCCCCTCAAATACAACGGAATCAAATGTCAATTTAAAATCCCCGTAGTCATATTCAACCCTTTTTGTGTATGTTTCAAGCAAAACACCCCTTGTGGTTTTTTCCTCCTTAAATTCCTTTTCCGATACCTCTCTTTCCCGTTCAACTCTCTTCACCAATCCACCCGACTTTTCCACATCTTTTTTATAAGTTCTAACAACCCTATCCCCAAAAACCCTATACCTTATGGCTTCATTCGGATTATCGGTTTTAAGATACACATCCCAAAAAGATAATTCCCTTTTGCCCTTTGCTTTTAGTCCCATCTGGCTTAAAATCTCCAAAACCTTTTCAAAATCTTTATCCGAACTCAAAACGAATTTCGCCTCAACTTCCATCTATAACATCGTCCGGCTCAATCTCTTTTAAAATAAACCTCCCCTCCTCATCCATATCCAGGTACCCCGCAAAGGGCTCCCTATCGTGTGGGGTGAATATAATGGCGTTTTCTTTTATGAACAAAGGATAAAGGTTTTTTCTGACAAAAAGCATTTCTTCTGGATATAAATCGTATCCCATAACATATGGTAAAGGTGCATGATGCTTTGTTGGTATAACATCGCCAACAAAAACAAAAGTTTTTTCTGTATCCTTAATAACCACTATTTGGTGCCCCCTTGTATGCCCCCCGGTTCTATAAACAAATATGTTTTCCCAAACCTCCTCCGAACCCGAAACAATCTTTAAATGTTTATCTAAGGGCTTTATCCTTTCCTGCGGATAACTTGCCCTGCTCCTTTCGTGTGGGAATAGGGCATCCATCCACTCGTATTGTTGAGCCACGACGGGGCATTTGTACCTATACTCCCCATTTAATACCAATTCCCCGGCATGGTCAAAGTGTAAATGCGTTTGAACTATTAAGGAAATCTCTTCCCTGCCTACGGGGGCATTTTTAAAAGGGTCTTCCTCCTCAACCGCATAAATATCCTTGAACTTCTCATCCCACCCCGTACCCAAACCGCTTTCTATTAAAACATAACCCTTGTCGGTTTTTACGAGTAATGGATGGGTTGCCATAGGAATCCTATTCCTTTCATCGGGTTTTATGAGTTTTTCCCAAAGAACTTTTGGAACTACACCGAACATCGCACCGCCATCAAGGGCAAACTTACCGGAGTTCAGCTGATAGATGGTTATACTCTTACCTTTGAAAACCCTCATTATGGGAACAGTCTCCTACCCCTATAAACCTCCGCAACCCTATCAATGGCAACAATGTAAGCGGCCGTCCTGTAATCGGTGTTGTATTTCTTTGTGGTTTCCAAAACATCTTTTGTGGCCTTTAACAGTATCTTTGCCATACTATTATTAACTTCTTCTTCTTCCCAATAATACCCCATTCTATCCTGAACCCATTCAAGATAACTAACGACTACACCGCCGGCATTTGCCAATATATCCGGTATAACCTTTACACCCTTTGAATAAAGCATTTCATCGGCTTCGGGTGTGGTGGGTCCGTTAGCACCTTCAACTATATATCTTGCCTTTACATTTTGGGCTATCTCGCCGGTTATCTGGTTTTCCAAAGCCGCGGGCACGAGTATATCAACATCGAGGGTTAAGAGTTCTTCGTTCGCTATCTCCTCACCCTTTATGTTTAACCTTTTTACGATTTCGTTTAAAGGAATATATCTCTTTTCGGAGTTTTGAACTTTGTACATCTCCTTTATTGGTAGTCCTTCTGGGGAATATATACCCATTGTATGATCGCTAACCGCTACCACCTTTGCACCCAGCTCTTCCAAGAACAAAGCCGCGTGACTCCCCACATTGCCAAAACCCTGAACCGCAACGGTTTTACCCTTTATATTTTCTCCAAAGTATTCCAAAATACCCTTTGTAACAACGCTAACACCCCTACCCGTGGCCTCTTTTCTACCCTTTGAACCCCCAATATATAAAGGTTTCCCCGTCACCACAGCGGGTTCGTTATACCCTTTAAAAACGCTATAAGTATCCATTATCCAAGCCATAACCTTTGCATCCGTATTCATATCCGGGGCGGGTATATCAATATTCGGACCTATAAAGTTTATGATTTCATAGGTGTATCTCCTCGTTAGCCTTTCAAGTTCCCTTTCCGAAAGTTGGGATGGATCAACCTTTATGCCACCCTTTGCACCTCCAAACGGTATATCAACCAAGGAGCACTTAAATGTCATCCATGTGGCAAGGGCTACAACCTCTTCCTTTGTCACAAGAGGAGAATACCTAATGCCACCCTTAAAAGGTCCCCTCGCGTTGTTGTGTTGGCACCTCCATCCGGTAAAAACCCTTACTTCGCCAGAATCCATAACCACGGGAATGCTAACCTCTATAACCCGCATTGGCTTTATCAGTATCTCCCTGAGGTGGGGCTCCAAGCCCATCACATCCATGGCCTTTTCAAGTTGCTTCCTCGCCACCTGATCCGGAGAAGGCCCTTTAATGGTTTCCATCATAGCCGGGGATTATACCCCCGAAAAACTTTTTAGATATACTACCACTGTGAAAACTCTTCGCTTTCCTCAACAAAAACACTTGGTATGGTATTCTTTATCTTTTCAAAAACCGTATAGAAATCGTCCTCAACATTCCTAACCCATTTGCCGTAGTTTTGCTGAAAGGCCTTTAAAACGATCTGTTCCTTTGTTAAAGCGTTTTTCAAACCCAACTCCTTATACCTTTGTTCCAAAACATCCCTAACCTCCATTAACAGTTTGGCCCTGTTTTCCCGCTCTTTTTCGGCATCCTTTAATGCAAAACTCGTAAAATCATCAACCTTGTTTAAAACCTTTTCAAAAGCATAACCCGGAAACCTATTTATGTTAAACCTGTCTATTATGAAACCTATGGTTATGTAGTATGCGAAATCTATAAGGTTTATCAGTTCACTTTCGGGCATTTCGGGATTCTCTTCTAAGTTCATCATAAACACCATATAGGCTTGATGTGCTTTATCCCTGAGTGCGGGTGCTTTTTCTATATTCAAACTGATTATATGCTTCATCACATCCCTCGGGAGGATGAGTACCGGTATTTCCCTCAAACCGACAAGTTTTGCCGCCTCCAACCTGTGCTGCCCGTTTACAACTTCCAAGAACCCGTCTTTACCTTCCACGGTTATTATGGGTTCAACAAAACCAATCCTGTGTATGGATTCCGCCAACTGCTTTATCAACCTATCGGATATCTCCCTCTGTATTTCCGGAATCCTAACACTATCAACATTAACCAATTCAAACTTTATTTCATAGCCCTTTAAAGGCTCTTTAAAAACAAACCTTTCCATAAGAAGATATTTTAAAGTTGCAAGATTTACCGGTATCTTACGGAAACCTTTGGGGAATTTTGCAATAATTTCGGGATTTCAACCACATCTTCTATCTTAATACTTTCCACGAGCTTAACCAATCCTTCCATGTCTTCGGTTATTCCAAAAAGGGCGTAATTTAGTGCGGTGTTTATTCCTATGTTTTCCGCTTCATCAAAGGATTGTATAATCTCCGAAGTTATCATCTTCTTGACCCTGTTAAAAACCCTCTCATCCGGCTCAAAGTTTTCCACCACCTTTATTATCTCATCCAAAGGGGGAGGGTTTTCAGGGGAACATTCACCTATTACGGATAAAACATTGGCAATTCTGTATTCATACAACCTAACGCTAAACTCGTCAAGATTACCCCTTTCAACAAGCGTCCAAATTGGGGATGTCCTGTCAAGATCTAAAATTCTTGTGAAAATATTAAAAGCCAAATTTGTTTTTATATCATCTTTTGGTAGCCTCCAAGATACCACGAATCTGTTTGGGGAATTGTGCTTTTCCAATAGAATTTCGATATATACCTTATACGGGGGGAATTGGGATTTAACCAACTTCGCCTTATCACCCCTCTTTTCAACCCTTCCAAATGTATTTTCAAGGAATTTTATAATATCCTCGTGTTCAAAGGGGCTTACAACCACAACAAAAAGGTTATCCAAGGAGTAAAACCTTTCATAAAAATCCTTGACATCTTCTAATTTGAGGCTTTTCAAATCGGATTCCCAACCTATTACGGGATGGGAATACGGATTTTCCGGCATTAAATGTGCAAAGGTTTCCGTCCATAGGGTTTCATCATCCTCATCCTCGGACATGTAATATTCGTTGAGTACAACCTCCCTCTCCGTTTCAAAACCGTTAAAAGAAAGGTTCTCCACCCTGTCGGCCTCTAAAACCATTGTTTCGTACAATTTATCTGCAGGTATTACCTCATAATAAACCGTTATATCCTTATCCGTGAAAGCGTTGTCGTATCCACCAAAGGAGTCTATATATGTACTGAAAGGTTGAAAGTTTTTTGTGCCATTAAACATTAGGTGTTCCAAAAGGTGTGCAACACCGGTCTTACCCATTTCTTCATTTGCGGAACCAACATTATAAACGACCACCAGCGAGGCCACCCTCTCCTTGTAAGGCACAATTATGCAATCAAGGGAGTTGTTAAGATTGACTTTTCTCAATCCTTTTAAGTCTCTCTTTAACATCTTTGAACCTTTTACCCTCCGGATAAAGTTCAAGTATCTTGTGGTAAATCTCTTCCGCCTTTGGGTCTTCAAGCATGAGTTCGTACAGCATCCCCAAGTTGTATAAAAGTTCTTCGTTGTTTGGATATTCCGATAAAGCCTTTCTTAACAATTCTTCTGCCTTTTCGTACTTATGGTTTAAGATGTAAAACTTTACCTCTTCAAGTATTTCCTCTATCTTCATTTCCATTCCTCCATTTCCTTCAATTTATCGTTTGGAGCGAGTATAACCAAAACATCGTGTTCCAATATAACCGTGTTTGCGGGTGGGGGGGCTATGATTTCCTCTTTATACCCCACCATTTCACCCTTTTTGTCAAAAACCGGCTGCCTTCTCCTAATGGCGATCACCAATATGTTATACCTTTTGGTTAGTTCAAGCTCCTTTAAACTCTTATCCCAGAACATCTTCGGTGCTTTCAATTCTACGATTGAATGGTTTTCCCCGACATTAAACTTTTCAAACAGCTTTGGATACATTAGGTGGTCTGCTATGGATTTTGCGGCATCTTTTTCCGGCTGTATCACCTTATGAACCCCTATTTTCTTTAAAATCTTTGCGTGTTTGTCGTTTTCAGCCTTTGCTATAATATACTTCGCACCCATATCCAATAGGGAAATACATGCCAAAACGCTTGCCTCAACATCGTCCCCTATCGCCACCACAACGGCATCAAGATTATGAACCCCCAAGGTTCTCAAAAGGGTCTCATCCGTGGCATCTCCCACTATGGGCTGCTCTGCCAAATTTTCAAAAGCTTGGACGAGTTTTTCATCCTTATCAACAACTATTACCTCATGCCCACCCTCTATTAATATGTTTGCAAGGGCGGAACCAAATCTTCCCAAACCTATTACGGCCACCTGCATTAAACCATTACCTCCCCCTTGGCATATCTAAACCTTACCCTTTTCGGTTGTATAAGGGACGCGGCGAATATAAGATAACCCGCCCTTCCTATTATCATAGCGAGTATAATCATAAACTTCCCAAATGTTGAAAAGTCTGCTACCAAACTTACATTTGGTATCGTTATACTTCCCGTTGATAATCCAACCGTCCCAAAGGCCGAGAAAATCTCAAACAAAAACCTTATAAATCCCACACCGTCTATTAAATTGCGCTCTGTAAAGGAAAGTATAATCGCCCATAACCAAACGGTGGAAATTCCCAAAACAAATGTTTGAAAGGATTTAACTACCACCTCATTGGGTATTTCCCTTTTAAAGGCGGAGATGTGGGTTTTTCCCTGCAAAGTCTGGTATATCCATATCACAACTATTGCAAAGGTTATAGTTTTTATACCTCCGGCCGTACCACCCGGCGAACCCCCGATAAACATCAAAGTGGATGTTAGTAAAAGCGAGAAGGGGGACACTTGGGAATAATCTATGGTATTGAACCCCGCAGTTCTCGGTGTAATGCTTGCAAATAGGGATTTCCAGATGTTCCCCCTTGTTTGCCCTTCCAAAAGGAAGAATAACAAAAACGGCACAAGGATTAGTATCGCCGTTGTTGATATAACCAGTTTGTCGTGTAAGTTTATCCTTTTTCTCTTGAAGACGAAACTATAAACATCACCCCACACCTTAAACCCCAAACCTCCCAATACTATCAGTGCCATAATGGTTATATTTACCAAGGGGTCATTTGCGTAATCCATGAGGTTGTTTGAAAATGTAGAAAATCCCGCATTGTTTAGGGCGCTTACACTGTGGAATACGGCGTGTCCCAATGCCTCAATGGGGTTGTGGTGTTTAAGGAACGAAATAAAGAGAAATGGTACGGCCAACAACTCTATTAAAAGCGATGCCCATACAATTGTGGCCGCAAACTGTATTATAATGCCCAAATCTCCGGAACCCAATGTTGCCAAAATGAGCTTCCTCGCGTATATTGAACCCCTTGAACCCAATGCCGCAAATAGCAAAGCGGTAACGGTCATATACCCCAGCCCACCTATTTGTATAAGTGCGGCTATTATCGTTTTTCCCAATAGGTTATACTTTGTAGCGGTATCAACAACTATTAAACCCGTGACACAAAGGGCGGATGTGCTTGTAAATAGTGCATCAACAAATGTTAAATCCCCGTTATGGGAAAACGGCAGATATAGGAGTATTCCACCTATAAGCGAGATAACAATATACCCCAAAAACAGGGTGGTTGCGGCAGACAGTCGCATTTGTTAGCGGTTTAACTCTTTAAACTCTTCAACTTCAACTTTATCCTTTAACCTCGCCATGTTTACGGCCAAGGCTAACCCTATGGAAACCTCCGAAGCCGCTATTATCAATACCAACAAAGCCCAAAACTGCCCCTCCACACCCATAACACCAAAGGTTTGGGATGCGGATATTATGGCGAGATTCGTGGCGTTAAGCATCAGTTCAAGGCTCATTAAAACAACTAAGAAATTTTTTCTAAAAACCGCACCAAAACCCCCAATGGCAAAAAGCACAATGGCAAGTGATAAAAGAAAAATTGTGTTCATCTTTCCTCCTCCCTTTTAACCAATGCAATGGCGGCAACAATGGCAACCAAGAGCACGAAAGACGAGAGTTCAAAGGCAAAAAGCCCATCCGTTAGGAGGTATTTACCAATGACCTTTGCGGACATGTATGCGGGTTGCAAGGGTTGAATATCGTATGTTAATATCCCGGATATAACGAATATTGCAAGTAGAGCAAAGAATACAAGGGCAAAAACCCCTTTAATCCCAAAATCCCTATCCTTTTGGGGTTCCCTTAAATTCAAAAGCATAACGACAAACAGGAAGAAAACCACTATACCACCCGCATACACAATAACCTGAACCAATGAAAGCAATGGGGATTGTAAGAGCATATAAATTACCGCCAATGAAAAGAAGTTTAGGAGAAGTCCGAGGGCGCTGTATAACGGGTTTGGATGCATAACAACCGTAAACGCGCCAAGGATGGCCGTAAATGCAAATACATAACCGAGTATATCCACGATGTTCATAAGCGGATATTTTACCCCTGTTATGTTTATGTGTGGGTTATCACTCCTTAACTACAACCGCCTTATAAATAGGCCTGTTTTTTACCTTAAACACATACACACCCGGTTTCAAGCCCACAAAGGTTTTGCCACTAACCTTTAAAACCTTAACCTTCCTACCCGAGGTGTTGTAAATCTCAACCTCAGCACTTTTACCGGTTTCCACAATTACACCTCCCTTACTAACCATAACGGAAAGGTATAAACCCCTTGATTTGCCTTCATCAAC
>CAYRSH010000047.1:0-3888 GCA_964426895.1 uncultured bacterium | reverse complement strand
TTTGACACCAATTCCATACACCCATCGTTATCAACATCGGCAATGGACAAACCCTCAAAATAATCCGTATCGTATGTCCATTTAACGCTTCCATCCGTACCCCTTAATATAACCAAATGCGGACTTGAACCGTATCTCGCCCCGGAAACGATTACCTCAACCTGTCCATCGTTATCAATGTCTCCCATTTTCCTTGAAAGGGCCTGATAACCGCTTTTTGTTCCGGTATAACTCCAAATTATGGAACCATCAGTTCCCCGTAAGGCATATACATAACCGGAAGAAGGCATGCAACCGAATAAAACCTCCAACATCCCATCACCGTTTATATCCCCAATGGTTGGTGAATTCAAGGCTCCCCAGTAAGAGCCACAACCAGAATTCCAGTTCCAATATAGCGTTCCGTTGTTTCTTAGGGCATAAACATTTCCCGACCCGCTATTTACAACCACTTCCAAATACCCATCGTTATCCAAATCTCCAAGGGCAACATTCCCCTGCGTTCCTATTGAATACGCCCAGATAAGGCTACCGTTCGTCGCCCTAAGGGTTAAGACACTATTACCCGCCACGGTTATTAACTCATACTGGCCATCGTTGTTTATATCGCCTATGGCTATGTTTCCGTAATTACTCCCAGCCGGATATGTCCAAATAACGCTCCCATCGGTTCCCCTTAAAGCGTATATCGTGGAATTACCCGTTATATAAACCTCTCCGTATCCATCACCATCAACATCCGCCACAGTTGCTGGGGAATACGCTACACCAACACTCCGAGACCAAATTATGCTCCCATCGGTCCCGCTAAGGGCGTATATCGTACCACCGGCGTGTTCTACGACAATTTCAAGCCCTGTTCTGGCGGGGTCCAATTCCCCTATGGCGGGGGTACCCCGTTAAGGCCGTCGTTGTTTATATCCGCGACCGCGGGATCCCCCTCACTACCCAAACCCCCAATAGAACCAGAACACTTTAAATTCGGACCCGTGACGGCGCCTTTTAAGAGTTGGATACCCCTTAAAGATGTTGCCCCGTGATGCATCATCCAAGTGGATATTGCGGCATCATAAGGCGGGAAGGATTGGGCAAGAACGAATAACGGCATAATATTTAATACTGATATTTTACGCTTGAAAAGGGTTTCTTGTCAAGTATTGTAAAAATGCACCTTTCAAATCCAATTGCCATTTCAAAAGTGGTGGGTATTTCCTTGATAACTTCAAAAGCCTTTACCTTATACTTTTCAAAATCGTTTAAAACCTCCCTTATACCCCTTGCGATATCCTCGGGATTTTTCTCACACAAAACCACGAATTCACCCCAAACTTCCGCACCGTCAACCCTTGTGGCCACGACGGGTGTTCCACAGGATAGCGCTTCTAAAACCGGAAATCCCAAACCCTCAACCCTTGAAGTCAATACAAGAACCCCCACTTTTCTATAACATTCAACGAGTTCGTAATCGTTTTTTGGATAAACATGAGCGAAGTTTATACCCAAATCCTTTAAGGTTTTATCGTATTTATCCGTTCCACCGACAAGCAAGACCGAAAATTCAATTCCCCAATTTTTCAGTATTTTCAAACCATTCAAAAAAATATCAAAACCCTTACGCTTTTCCTTGCGGGGAATATACATTATTTTTGTTTTTTCCCTTTTTTCATTACCCGGTGAGAATATGTTTTTATCAACTCCGGCCTTTATCAAACAGTGGCAGTTTATGTATTTGCATATGGCGGGATTATATGTTATCCTTTTCACGGGAAACAGATATGTTAGATATGCCAAAAGTTTCATAAATGGGTTTTTGAAAAACCTGTGTTCCAAGTCCTGAACGAAATAAAGGGGGGGTTTTGGTGAAAACAACCACAAATAAACCGTAGGGAAAAAGTTATAAATGACAATGTCAAAACCCTCCAAATTTATAATGTTTGAGGTATAAATTAGGTGTAAAAGGCGATTTTTAAATGGGGTTTCAAGAGTTTTGATTTTTGGGGATATTTTAAAGGGTGTATTACCCCTACCTTTTGGATATATTATCCAAACCTCGTATTTTTCCGATAAGTAATTCGCTATTTCAAGGATTTTCCTAACGCCTCCATAACTCCCCAGCGATAAAAGGGGTATGCATATCCTCATTAAACCAAAAGAACCTTTATATTGGGTATGGCCTTTTTGTTTATGTTTTTTATCGGGTTTCCTTTTAGTTCAAGTCTGTAAAGGTTTTCAAGGGTGCAGTTGGGTGAAAATTCCTCTATTTGATTGTTGTTTAGAATTAAAGTTTCAAGGTTTTTAAACCCGCAAACCCAACTATTAACATCCTTTATCTTGTTATCCGAAAGGTCAATATCCGTTAGGTTTTTTAATCCGTCTAATCCATCAACCTTTTCCAATTCGTTCCCCCTAAGGTCTAATTCCAACAGATTCCTACCATGAATTTCCGGCAAACTTTTAATGGAAAGGTATGACATCTCTAAAATCTTCAATGTGTTCGGTAGTTTTAGGGTTTGCGGTGCGGAAATGGTATTCCCCTTTCTTATCCTCAAAACCCTCCAATTTAAACCTTCAAGGGATATATCCCCTTTTAGATATACGCCCCCTATGTTTTCCAAATGCAACTCAACTAGGTTTTTAAAACCGCTTAACCATTGAAAACCCCGCAAATATTCAAGGTTTATAACCTTCAAAAACTTTAAATCGCTTTCAATCCCTTCAAAAACTTCCAAGTCTTCCAAATTCTCAACCGTTAGATTCTCCAAACCCTTTAAACCGTTTAAAAACCCAAATTCTACATCTTCACCTTTGAAGATTAATCTTAAAAATTTCAGCCCTTTTAAATTTTCCAAATTCCGCAAATCCAACTCTGCAATATTACCAACATTCAAAATTAAACTTTCAAGATTTTGTAAGGAACACAATTCCGAAAAGAAACCCTCTTCAACCTTATTCGCAACTATTTCAAGGTTTTTTAAACCTTTGAGTTTTGAAAACCCCCTAAACTTCGCAACATCGGTGATAATTGCCAAAGAGGTTATGCCCTCCAAATCCTCCGGTATCTCCACATCCCCCCTACCCTCGTATTTCCCCTCTTTAACCCCTTTCAAAGCGTAGAAAGGATTACTTTTCTTTTTAATGGAACTGACAAACCCCTGAAACCCTTCCCGTAAAATCTTTAAAACATCCTCATCCCCGGAATATGTTATAACATCGCCGTTTATGGAAAGTAGAGGGATGCCGTTTTTATAATTTTCGGGGATTTCCTTTGTGGATAGGAGTTTAAACTCGTCTCCATTAACCTTAACCGTTAAACCGTTGTAATGTTTAAGCACTTCGCAGTGTTTTTCACTTATGGGTATTTCCCTCAACAAAGACTTTAAACTCTTATCGCCCGCCCCCCTGTTAAACCTGTATTCCACCTCAAAACCTTCTTCTTTTAGAGCCTTAATCGTTTCTTTTAACTCTTCAAATATTTCCACAAGTCGGTATTATAAATCGGTTAAAGGTCGGATTGGGTTTTAGTTTCAACCCCTTATAGGTAGGCTAATAACTTGTGGATTACGACACTCGTCTCGAAAAAGATGTACAGTTTCAACCCCTTATAGGTAGGCTAATAACCCGTCTCAATTCAACCCGAAAAGGGGGATGTGGAAATGTTTCAACCCCTTATAGGTAGGCTAATAACAAATGTCAAAAGTAAAGGAACAGGATGAGAAACTATTGTTTCAACCCCTTATAGGTAGGCTAATAACCTCTCTCATATCTCACCCCCTTTTTACACAAAGTATAGTTTCAACCCCTTATAGGTAGGCTAATAACACGCCATCAATTCGCAACTTATACCTGCACTCCTTGAATGTTTCAACCCCTTATAGGTAGGCTAATAAC
>CAYRSH010000046.1:0-12050 GCA_964426895.1 uncultured bacterium | reverse complement strand
ACCCTATTGTTCCATCAAAATAACGGAAAACCTTAAAGAACCGAAAAGCAAAACCCTTGAAATCTACGATGTTGCCGGGAGGTTAATTTACAAAGGAGACAAGAAGCCAAACTTAAAGAGAGGGGTTTATTTTATTAGGAGGGACGGGAAGGTTTTTAAGCGGATAATGAGATAATTTCTGACCTTAGAATACCGGTTTGAAAAGGTGGGTATTTTTGATAATTTTGGCCGGATGCTCTGCAAACTTAGACACACCAGAAATACCCGAAAACCAAGAGGATATAAAGGTGGAATTTAAGGATATAGTGGTAAAAAACGGCGATGTTTTTGGGGAAATTGTCAATAATTTAGACTTCATACCACAAAAGAACGACCTTATAAAGTGGTTTTCCGATAGCGTAAGGATTTTAAACATATCAGATACCATAAGGTTTGTTTTCATAAACGACACCCTAAGCAGGTTGGAAATAAGAAAGTTGAAGGGAATATACGAGTATGACTTTTCCACTGGCAACGGGCGGTTTATAAAAAGGTTTAAGGAATACATTCCAAAAACCGTTGAATTGGTTATAAATACGAGTTTATGGGATGGGTTTTTAAACGAAAACCTACCCTTGGAATTGTTTGTTGAGATTACAAATATATTCGCTTGGGATATTGACTTCTCATCCGAAACCCAGAAAGGTGATACTTTAAGGATGGTTTATTCGGATGCGGGAATAGTGTATTATGCGGAATATATAGGGAAAACAACGGGCAGAAGGGTAGCCGTTAGGTTTAGGGGGGAGTATTACGACGATAAGGGCAACAATATACGAAGGATGTTCTTGAAATCCCCATTAAAATCCTATGTGATAACATCCGGTTTTGGCATAAGGTTTCACCCCATTTTGAGAGAATACAGACCCCACCACGGCGTTGATTACGCCGCACCTTATGGTTCGCCCGTTCATGCCGTGGCAAACGGTAGGGTTGTGTTTGCGGGTTGGAAGGGTGGATACGGTAAAACGGTTATAATAAAACATGCGAATGGATATAAAACCCTTTACGGCCACATGTCAAGGATATATGTCAAAACCGGGCAAGTTGTGGAGCAAGGGGATGTAATAGGTGCCGTGGGTTCAACGGGACTATCAACAGGTCCTCATTTACACTTTGAAATAAGACAACACGGAAGACTTATAAACCCCCTACGAATAAAATCCAAGCCTTTAAAACCCCTCCCAGAAGAGTTAAAACCCGAATTCTTTGCCTTAGTAAGGGAATACCAAGATATGATAAATGGCTACATCGTATCAAGATAAACACAGAAAGATCTTAAAACCCCTTGCGATTTTCTTAGCAAAAACGGGCATCCATCCAAACTTTATAACCCTACTCTCCTTTATGCTTACATCGGGCGGAATCATATGGATACTTTTAAAAAAACCCATTATAGCTTTTCTTTGGTTTTTAATAACCGCACCATTAGACGCCGTTGACGGTTATGTTGCGAGAATATCCGGAAGAACAACCAAATTCGGAGCATTTTTGGATTCAACCC
Source organism: uncultured bacterium (assembly GCA_964426895.1). Taxonomy (GTDB): domain Bacteria; phylum Hydrothermota; class Hydrothermia; order LBFQ01; family LBFQ01; genus Caldipriscus. Next base: position 10,507 of record CAYRSH010000046.1, on the reverse strand, counting down.
TTGACAGGGTAAGCGATTCCTTGCTCTTTCTATCATTTATTTATGTTTTTAGGTGGGATACCCTTATACTCACCCTATCGGCCGCTTCCCTCATATCTTCGTATTTGATAAGTTATACCCGTGCGAGGGTTGAGGGGCTTGGGGGGGAATTGAAGGAAGGCCTTATGAGCAGGTATCCGAGGTTTTTCGGTTTCCTAATTTTACTTTTAATCTGGGAATTTTTTGGAATTGTGTGGTTTAAATGGACCCTTGCGATATACACTCTGCTTTTGATATTCACGGTTTTACAAAGGGTATTTTTGGCTTATAGAAAACTTCCGCATAAATAATCCTCCGCCTTTAAAATACCCAAACTATGGTAGGAATAATTTTGTCCGCGGTTCCAAGTTTAAGTTTCAAGGCAATGGGGGATATTTCCCCAAAGGGTATATACGGTCCAGACCCCTACGGGTACATAGCCATCACATCCGATGACACCTCCTCAATGCGTCCAACATGGAATTGGGTTGATAAATCCTCCGACCCATCAACGGTATACCTAACAATGTCCGATGACGACATACAGGGGCCTTTCCCAATAGGATTTACCTTCCCCTATTACTGGTATTCCGTGTCACAGTTTTACATACACTCAAACGGTGCGATAAGTTTTCGTCCTGACGGCGGTTTCTGGACACCTCACGACAACTTTATACCGAATACGGCGTTGCCGAACGACTTAGTGGCAGGGCTTGGTGCAGACTTAAACCCTTCTTGCGGGGGAAGGATATACTACTGGACAAACGGCACGGATTCCTTAGTCGTTACATTTGATAGCGTTCCCACATGGTGGAGCGGTACGGACTGCAACGGTGCCCACACATTCCAGATAATCCTTACGGCGGATGGTGATATTACCTTTAACTACGGACCCCAAATAGGCGGATACGATTACGGTATAGGTCAGGTCGGAATATCCATAGGGATAGAATCCGTTTTGGGTAATCCGGGATTAAGCATTCATGAGGATGGAACCCCAACAACTTCACAGCCGAGGGATTCCTTTGCAATAAAGATTTACAGGCCGGATTCGACGACTTTCAGGATTGCGGATGCCGCCGCCCATTCCATATTCGGAAATGAGACAAACCATGTATTAAACGCCGGAATATTAATAGCGTATAACAGGGAAACCGCATTTATTCCGGAGGTAAAGGTTGAAAATGTGGGAACGGATACCCTTTACAATACTTGGGCAAAACTCACAATTCGTAGGAGATATTCGGGATCTATCTCTTACAGGGATTCCGCATTAATACCAACAATTCCACCCGGTTCTATCGTGTCTCAAACCCTGGGTCCCATAAACTTCTCCGGATTTGCGAGGGACTTTTATACGGCCGTTTTAACCGTTTCTAACTCCTCGGATGCGAATACCACAAACAACACGCAAAGGGTTGAGATTAGGCTTTACCATTGGACAAATCCTGATACCCTTTATTGGTTTAACTGGAACAATTTGGCGACCAGCAATCTCCTTTTCACGAGGTGGCTTGGAGCCGGTGGTGGTTGGGCACAAAGGTTTGATCCGAGGCATTACCCCTTCCAGATTGACTCCGCTTGGTTAATTGTTGCCGGATGTGAATCCACAAATCCCGCATGTACAGGCCCTATAAACACGCCTATGTTTATAGCATCCGATACAAACGGAACCGTTGGAACATGGCTTTATGCCGATACATTGCCGGTTTCGAGGGATTCGGCAAAGATATACACTTTAATACCGCCTACCCCATTGGTTGTTAATAAGCCCTTCTTCGTGGGTTATATTCAACCCGATAGCCTTGGCCCCTCGGTTGGTATAGACACATCAAAACCCGTTTCAAGGCAAACCTTTGAATCAACCGACGGTGTGAATTGGGCGCCTTATAGGGATATGGAAACCTCCGATTTTGCATTTGTGGTATGGGGTAAATCCTTAGAATCCACCTCTGTAAGCGAGAGGAAACCTATAAAACCCACCGATATATACATATCCAAGGATGGTGTAATAACCCTTTCCGGCAAGAGCCATGTTAAGATTTATAGCGTATCCGGAAGGGTTGTGTTTGAAGGTGAAACCGAGAAGGTTTCCTTAAAAGGTTATCCGCTGGGTGTGTATTTTGTAAAGGTGGGGGATAGGTTCATAAGGTTTGTTAAAAGATAGACCGTAGGGGGCCTTGCGCCCCCTTTTTTTCTATGAGAAAGACCCTGCTTTTATTACTCTTCATTGCTTGCAAAGAGATAACCTTCCCCAATGAATTGAAACCTTTATACATAAGCGCCCAATTGGTTGTAGGGGATACGGTTCAGTATATATTCGTTGATATGCCGAGGAAACCCGAGGAGCCTCGGGGTAAGGGGTTTAACGATGCTTATGTTGAGGTATCCGATGGTGAAACGACATATGTTTTTACACCGGAATTAACCCCCATAAATGTTATCGGGGAATTTCAGGGGGGAAGCGGAAAGGACACCATATGGCTTTATAAGGCAAAGTTTTCACCAGAACCCCTTAAAACCTACTATCTAACCGTTATAAGGGGTAAGGATACGGCAAGGGCCCAAACAACGACACCCGATACCTTTTCTTTCGTCCTCATCAAGATAAACCCCGACAGTACATTTACATTTATAAGCGACACGGTTAGATTACCGGGAGATTCTTCCGTTTTGGCAATATGGAAAAAGGTGAAAGGGGCATATTTGTACTTTGCCTTTGTTTATAACTACGACAAGAGGGATAGCCTCCTGGATTACGAACCAAACAGGTATCTTTTTATACCTGTGATTGATAGCGCTCTAATAGGTGGTATATCGGATAGTTTAAGGGGATTTCCGCCATTTGCCTTTTATAAGGATCCAACATTTGATTGGGGAAATGGTAATTATGCAGCAAAAGTGTGGGCTTTAAACCGCGATAGGTATTTATGGGGGTTGTATGGAGAGGGGAATATTGATAACGCGGAGGGTGTATTCGGTGCGGTTTCGCAGTATATAAAGGTTGTTTATGTCAAGTTTTAACTTCAATGTGGAGATAAACCGCTTAAAGAAAAGGATAAGGGAAAAGCCGGATAGGGAAAGTTTAAAAACCCTACTCAGGTACTTAGCAGCCGAGGGTTTGATAAGGGAAATTCCGAGGTATTTGAAAATATGGAAGGAAAACTTTCCTTTGGACGAAATTTTTTATACCTTTTTGGGATTGTACTATTCAAGGACTTTAAGGGTAAGAAAACTTAAAAGGATTTGGAATAGGATACCGAATGAATACAAAGCGGTAATCTTGATGTCCTACGGATATCCGAAGAAGGCTTTGAAAATAACTTCCGACGAATACACAAAGGCCAACTGCTATTACCTTATGGGCAAAGATTATCCATTACCTAAACCGTCAGATGATACAAACTCGGTTATATACAACAACATACTGGCTGCAAAATATACATTATCTGGTGAATTTGAGAAGGCAATAAATGTTTTAGAAGAAAACTTTCATTTAGCGGTATCCATGGGTATGTACGGTCCCGCTATGAATTCTTACATTTCAAGAGGTATTATTGAGTGCGATACCGTACCCCTTATAGTTGCGAGGTTGGTATCAAAACACCTCGGGGATAGGTATAACTATATAAAGACGGATATTTATGTCAGGTTTTTTAAAGGGCTGAGGGTAAAACTCAAAAGGGAAACTACCAAAATAAGATACTTTCGCGTTTTGGATAATTTGATTTCGGGAAAATATGAGGTTTATTCCCTGGTTGGATTGAAGAACCTTTTTTGGTATTTGAATAAGCGAAAATCCGGGGAAATGTATTTAAGTTTTGCCGGAAGGTTGAGGTTAATGAAAGGGAAAGTGGAGATAAAGGAAAGGAAAAAAACGCTTATAGTTTTGGCATTTATGAAGGCTTTTAATAACGACGCCGATAAGGTTAAAAAATACGCGCACCTGATCTTTCCCGAAAGTTTTTCCCCGAAAAGGAGGTTAAGCGAGTACATTTCAAGGGCAAAGGCGTATATTGATGTTGATACGGATGCCTTTATAACTTTAAGATTAGGAAACTTTTTAAGGGATGAAGTTGGTGAATGGAAAAATATAATCATCCATAGAATGAAAACTTATGTTGGAGAACATTAAAAAATTTCCCGATCAACTACAATATGACCCACAAATTGAAGGGGAGTTGTTTGAATATCCATACGGTAAGGTGTTTGTCGCGGGTATGGGCGGCTCGGGTGCGGTAGCGGATTTCTTAGTTGATTGGTTGGATAAAGAGATAATACCCGTAAAGGGATATAATTTACCGGGTTTTGCCGTTGGGGGAGATTTGGTAATACTCATAAGTTATTCCGGGAATACGGAAGAAACCCTTTCGGTTTTTGAGGAGGTTTTAAAGAAAGGTTTGAAGTGTGTATGCATATCCTCAGGCGGCAAGTTAATGGAATTGTCCTTAAACAAGGGATTTCCGTTTTTAAAGGTTCCCGAGGGGTATCAACCGAGGGAGGCCTACGGATTTTTAATATCGGCATCGGCAAAGGCTTTGAAATCCGTAGGGTATATAGATGAGGAAACTTATAAAGAATTCTCGGAATCCTGTGAAAGGTTAAAGGGATACATTTCGGAGTTATCCGATGAAAATTCCGAAACATACGAAATTGCATCAAAGATATACAAGAGGCTACCCTTTATATATTCGCAGTTTCAATCTGTGGCGGTTAGGTGGAAAAACCAAATAAACGAAAATGCCAATAACTTTGCGCATATTTCTATTTTTCCGGAACACAACCATAACGAGATTGAAGGATTTGATTTTCCCGAATTTATTAAGGATAAATCTTGGATGGTATTTCTTAGAACGGATTACGATCATCCAAGTGTGAAACTGAGAATGGACATAGTTAAGGAGATTTTAAGGGATAATGTTGTAGGGTTCTCAGAAGTATGGGCAAAGGGGAAAAGCAAGGTGGAGCAATTGCTTTATTTAATTTGGTATGGGGATTTTGTTAGTTATTGGCTTGCCTTACAAAACTCAACCGACCCTTACAGGATAGATAGGATTAAAACCCTTAAAAATGCCTTAAAGGATAACCGATAAATTAAACCGCAGTAAAATATCCACTCGGGCGGTTAGCTCAGCGGTGAGAGCACCGGTCTTACAAACCGGGGGTCGGAGGTTCGAATCCTCCACCGCCCATTTGGTAGGGAGTGTTATAATAAAAATTGATGGGGAAGCGGTAGAATTTATAAAAGAAAAGGGTGGGAAGGTTTGGGTTAAAGGCGTTTGCATAAGCGGATGCTGCGGATTGGAGGGGTTTGAACCCCAATTCTCGTTTAAAGAAGAAAATGGGGAGTGGGTTGAGTATGACTACGACGGTATAAAGGTTTATTTACATCCGAGTATTTTAAGGTTTAGGAAATTGGTTATAGGTCTTCAAAAGGTTTTTGGATTTAAGAGTTTAATGGGATATGTCGCTTAGTCTTCTGGCCACAATCCCCACACATATCATTAAAGGTGCTATGTGGATGTAGTATATAAGGATAGTTGTTGTTAGAGAAGTTATTAAAAAGGATGTGAAGAGTAGTAATGTGAAAAACGCAAAATCATCCTTCTTGAGAACCCCTTTTAAAACAATCGCAAAGGAGTATATTAAAAGGGCAACATATATAGCAAAACCAAAAACTCCCATTTTCCAAAGCACAGTAATAAAGGAGTTATCAACGGCATTCACGATTTTTCCTTCTATCCACCTCGTCAGCATATCAAACTCCGTTTGCCCAAAAACCGGACTTAAATAAAACCTTTGGAATGCCAGAGAGTAATCGTAAATCCTTATCTGTGCTGACGGGTCGTATATAGTTTCGGAAGGGGTAAAAAGTGTTGAGATTCTCGAAAAAACATACATTAAAAACGCATATCCAAACATCACATATCCTATGCCCAGTCCCAACAAACCGGTTATGGAAAGGGTTCTAAACGCGTTTATGATATAACTTTTAACGCTTTTACCCTTAAAAGCCACATATACAAAAATCAAAATGGTTAAAACCCCCAAGGATATATAGTTTGTCCTGTTTCCAAATAAGACCATGCAAACCAAAGATATAAATGCCGCAAGAAAATACAAAATCTTTCTTACCCTACCCCTTTCCTCCGACATCAAATAAAAGGAAATGGCAAACATGAAAGGCGTATAGAATACATTTCTATAACCAAACCTAAATGTGGGGTTATACTCTTTGAAAATATCAACCAAGATTTCCAAAAGTATAAACACGCTTGAAGCCATAAAAATAAAGGGTAAAACTTTGGGAACCTCCCTTTTATCCGCAAATATTCCGAGGAAATAGGAGGCAAACAAAAAAGGTATAAGCCTGTGCTCGTCCAGGCTTAGGGTCTTTTCCAAACCAAGGGCGCTTATGAGGGAAAGTATATATGTCATCAGGAATGCGATTACCAAATAATTTAAAATGTTATTCCCTTTGGGTAAAGGCAAAAAGGCCAAATTCCACAAAATGCCGAGAAATATGAGGAGTACTATAAAATAAACGACCAAAACCGCTTTATATCCGAACGCCTCGGAGGGGTAGGGATTTATTAAGGCCAAAAATAATACGGTTAGGGGTATTAGGTTCTCAATTCGTCGTAAGTTCCCCATACTTCCCTCAGAGCGTCGGATATCTCCCCAAGGGTTGCCCCTTCTTTTGCGCATTCAAAAATATAAGGCATAAGGTTTTCGGAAGTTTTTGCCTTTTGTTTTAAGGTTTTAAGCGATTCTAAGAATCCCCTACCCCTTTTGGATTTATACTCCTTTACCCTCCTCCTCTGCTCCTCTTGAACCTCTTCGGGTAGGGAAAAGATTTCAATTTTTTGCTCCTCAACTTTATCGGATTTAAACGCGTTCACACCCACCACCACCCTTTCCCCATTTTCCACTTCCATTTGGTATTTGTATGCGCTTTCCTCTATTTCCTTCTGGAAAAACCCCATTTTTATAGCCTCTACGGCTCCCCCAAGGGAATCTATCTTCTCCAAATATTCCCAAACCCGGTTTTCTATCTCGTTTGTAAGGCTCTCTATGAAATATGAACCGGCTAACGGATCCACCGTATCGGGTACATCCGTTTCGTATGCTATTATTTGTTGGGTTCTTAGGGCTAACAACACGGATTGTTCCGTTGGTAGGGAAAGGGCTTCATCGTATGAGTTGGTGTGTAGAGACTGGGTTCCTCCGAGAACCGCCGCCAATGCTTCAATGGTTGTTCTTATGATATTGTTTAAGGGTTCCTGCGCAACCAAGGATGAACCGGCGGTTTGTGTGTGGAACCTTAATATCATACTCTTTGGGTTTTTGGCGTTAAAGCGTTCTTTCATTATTCTGTACCAAATCCTCCTTGCCGCCCTAAACTTTGCAATCTCCTCAAAAAATCTTATCTGCGCGTTGAAGAAAAAGGAAAGTCTCGGTGCAAACTCATCAACATCCATACCTCTTTTTAAAACCTCCTCAACATACGCTATGGCATCCGCAAATGTAAATGCCAATTCCTGTACGGAATTCGCCCCCGCCTCCCTATAATGATACCCAGATATTGATATGGAATTCCACTTTGGCATGTGTTTTGCCGCGAATTCTATTATATCACCCACGAGTCTCATTGATGGTTCTACGGGATAAATGTAATTCCCCCTTGCCGCAAACTCTTTTAGTATATCGTTTTGAACCGTTCCAGATAGGTTTTTTCGGTTTGCACCTTTACTTTCCGCCACCAGAGTGTAGAACGCCAATATTATCCCCGCCGTAGCGTTTATGGTCATAGATGTTGAAACCTTTTCCTGATCTATACCCTCAAACACCTCTGCCATATCCTCAATTGTTGATATTGAAACCCCAGTCCTCCCTATTTCCCCTTCCGCCATTGGGTGGTCGGCATCGTATCCCAACTGCGTGGGCAAATCAAAGGCTAAGGAAAGCCCGGTTTGTCCTTGGGATAAAAGGTATTTAAACCTCTCGTTCGTTTGCTTTGCCGTACCGAAACCCGCATACTGCCTCATCGTCCAAATCTTTCCCCTATACATGTTGGGATATATTCCCCTCGTGAAAGGTGGTTGTCCGGGAAGTCCAAGGGCTTCTTTTGGGTTAAAATTCCTTAAATCTTCCTCAGTATAAACCGCCTTAAATTTGTATCCAAATGTGGTTTCAAACTTCTTTTTCATAGGAATAGTTGGCTTACAGAACCACCTTTATGTATCCTCTTTATCGCCTCGGCCAAGAGTTGGGATATGTCAAGGGTTATGATTTTGCCGGGTAATTCTTTGTTATGGTTAATGGTATTTGTTATAACCACACTTTCCGCCGGGCAGTTTTCCAACTTTTCAAGGGCATTACCGGAGAACAATCCATGCGTAGCCATTATTATAATCCTATTCGCGCCTTCGTTTTTTAAAGCAAATGCGGCGTTTGAAATGGTTGTAGCGGTATCAATTATATCGTCTATGAGTAAAACATTTTTTTCCTTAACATCCCCTATAACCCTTACAACTTCGGCAACATTGGGTTTTGGTCTCCTCTTATCAATTAATGCAATGGGCAAGTTCCAAAGTTTTTCGGCAATAGTCCTTGCCCTCTTTATCCCCCCAACATCCGGGGAAACCATTATCCATTCATCCGGATTTAAACCCGATGGAAACTCGGATTGTAAATACCTTTTAAATATTGGCGTGGCATAGAGGTTATCCACGGGTATGTCAAAAAACCCTTGAATTTGGTCCGCATGTAAATCAACGGTTAAAACCCTATCAAATCCCGAAGATTCAACGAGTTTTGCGATTAGTTTTGCGGATATTGGAACCCTCGGTTTATCCTTTCTATCCTGGCGGGCATATCCAAAATAGGGAATTACGGCGGTTATTCGGGCAGCAGATGACCTCCTCGCCGCATCCGCCAAAAGCAAAAGTTCCAGTATGTTTTCCGCCGGTGGATTTGTTGATTGAATTATAAAAACATCATCACCCCTAACGCTTTCCTCAATCTGAACGAAAATCTCTCCATCCGCAAACCTGCTAACCGTATGCTTTGTCGGTTCTATACCCAACTCCTCACATATACCAAGCATTAAATTCCTGTTTGAATTGCCTCCAAGTATTTTGATTTCCAAACGGAGAGGGTGGGATTTGAACCCACGAGGGGCTTACGCCCCTACGCGATTTCGAATCGCGCCCCTTCGGCCGCTCGGGCACCTCTCCGTAAAGTGGGTATTTTAAAGTCGTAAGGATTAACACAATCACCCCTTAAAATTCCCGTCTTGTTGGTATCCGTTATAATCCCCGTTAGGAACGAGAGGGATAACATAATGGGTGTGATTAACGGCGTAAAGGAATCGCTGAAAAATTCCCAAGTAAATTTTGAAATTATTGTTGTTGATGATAACTCCACGGATGGGACATATGAGGTTTTAAAGGAATTTAAAGATGTTAAACCCATTAGGATTACCGAAAAACCCCAAACGGCCGTTGGTAAGAATTTCGCTTTATGGAAGGGTTTTAAGGTATCAAAAGGAGATGTGTTACTCTTCTTGGATGCGGATGTTAAACTTGAAGAAGGTTCATTGGAAAGAATCCTTCCATTTTTAAAGGATTATGACTTGGTTTCCGTAAGTCCAAGACAAGAAACGGGTTCTCCCTTTGAGGCTTCCTTACAGCCTTTCGTTTTTAAATTTTTATCCTCAATTTATCCTCTTGAAAAGATTAGGGACCCTAAGAGTTCGGTGGCGGCGGCAAACGGGCAGTTTATACTCGTTAAAAGGGAAGTTTATGAGAAGGTTTGTGGGCATAAAGCGGTTATATCGCAGGTATTGGAAGATGTAGAACTCGCAAGGAATGTTAAATTATCGGGTTTTAAGATATTACTTTTAAATGGGAAGAATTACGGTGTAAGGTGTAGGATGTATAGGAATTTTAAAGATTTGATAAATGGATGGTCAAAAAACCTGTTTTTCCTATCTTACAAAAAACTCTATTTGCCCTTAACCTTTGGATTTATGCATTTTTTTGAGGCCTTGGCGATAATGTCTTTAACAATGTATTTTACATTTGTCGGTGAATACGGGTTGGCCTCTGGGATTTTTCTCCTCGGTAATTTATACACATTTTACGCATTCCGAAACCATTACGAGTTTTATACGGTTATACACTTATTGGTGGGTTCGTTGCTGTTCATATTTGTTTCTTTAAGGTCATATTATTGGGTTAAGTTTAAAGGTGCGGTTTATTGGAAGGGTAGATGGGTAAAGGTAAGGTAGGTGTATCACTCCGTGCTTTATACAACCACACAGTAAGACAAAATCAAGGCAATGCAACTTTATAAGGTGTTTTGTGCAGGTGTTCGTAATTACGGCACTATAATCCTTCCCAACAGCCAACGCATTAACTCCCATATCCTTATAATCCTGCCATACACCGTTTAATTGTGCAACCGCCTTTGTTGTGTTCCTTAC
>CAYRSH010000045.1:0-12296 GCA_964426895.1 uncultured bacterium | reverse complement strand
CTTGAACCTTATCCACATATAACCCTTCGGACATATTTATCAAGGGATTTAACACCAAAAATATATCGCCTTTGTATTTAAAGTAAAAAACATTCCTCATATACCTGCTTCCACGGGGAGAGGTATAGGGATTATGGATGTATATTGCGAAAAATGTTTCAGGTGATAGGATCTTACTCTCCAAAAACCATTTGCTGTACCTCCTAACTTTTGGATATATACCCTTTTTGGTTTCTACATATGGTGATAAGGCTTCACCCTCCCCCATTACAACCATAATAGGGGTTCCCGATGCAAAAGGTTCGGCGCATTTTAGAAAGGAACGGTATTGTATTCTGGCTATTGTTGTGTCCTTTGAAGGTTGAATAACATCTCCTCCCACAAACACAACCTCTACCCCATTTATCTTGGAAACCATCAACATCTTACCCAGATCTTCGCAATTCACCCCGTTTAATCTCTTTGTAGGGGAAAACGCATACCTCTGGGTACTTATATTGTTTATTAAAGCAAACCTATATACTCCAAACCCTTCGGGGAAGGTTCTAAAACTATAATTAGGAGTTTCTACGGTGTCTTTGCCATAAACTATCAGGATTTTGTAATAAATTATTGTATCCTTCGGCAGTTGGTTTATTTGGGCTACGAACTTTCTCCCCCTATTTATAGGTTTTATTCTATACACTTTTCTAAAAGTCCTGTTTTTCCGCACTTCAAAAGGCGACCAAACCTCTAACAAAACCTCAGTTTTCTCATAATATGGATAAACCCAAAACACTATATTGTAATTACCAGAACCGCTACCATCTAAGAACAAAAATGGCCCAAGATAGACCGTAGGGTATAACATTCCGTTTTTTATTATATACTTCCACTCGTTTGAAATCCAATTAAAACCGGCGGAATCTTGCACGGATACGCTTACCCTTATTTCCCCGTCTTTTACCGGCAATTTATCGCTTTTGCAAACATATTTACCCCGCTTTTCCGTACACTCTGCGGATAAAAGTGTATCTTCACCTCCAAAATGAATTTTGACCATAGGGTTAAGAGCCCGCGTATATGTCTCCCAATATATAACTACGCTATCCCGTGTAATCTCCACATCGGGTTCCAAAAAAACAAATGTTAAAATACTTATCATAGATGACAATTATAAGGGCGTAAGTTGATTTTAAAATTTTTTTGAGTTAAAAATTGAGGGTTGTCGGTGTGGGGGGCGAAACCGTACCCTCCTATTTTATCCTAACTATACCTCCTATATATGTTTGAAAACCGTATCTCGTGTTATACACTACGGCGGGTAAGTATCCACCCAGAGAGGAAAATATTGGAACACCCAACCCTACGGAAATGCCCTTAGTCGTATCAACACCTCCAAAATCCGTAAATACCGAAATGCCAAACCCACCGCTTACAAACCTTCCAATTACACCCGGAAATTCCTTTGCCAAAACCTTCCTTATCTCAAAAGAAACCAAATATCTCCTTTTCCCCACCATCCTACGCTCTGGTATTCCCCCCCTTAAAGCGTCATCCGTACCTATGAAGTTAGGCAAAAGGTATAGAGGTGGATATCCAAAAAGATGGGTGTATCCCCCGAAAATCACAAATGTTAAATCATCCAAAGATTTAAAACCCTCATAGTAAAACTCAAACTTTCTCGCGACAAAATTTCCAAAATACTCATAAACACCACCTTTTACGGCATACCCTTTTTGGGGGTATAAGATCCAGTCACGGGTATCTTTAAAAAGGATTACGGAATTTTCGGAAAAGATATCCTTTATACCAAAACTATCACTTTTAACCGAAACACCGCTTATTTTCAACTGCATCCTTAGGTTCTCGGATAATTTTGTGGTATATACACCCTCTATCCATGTCCTGAGAATGGGGATTTTGTATATTAAACTATAATATTCAGAAGAACCTACGCCAAACCCGATGGAGTTTTTGAAAAAACGGTAATTCGGAGTATTCCACATTATTTCCCAACTCCTCCGAGCCCCTACCATAAAGAATCCCGATAAGTTTTCACCATTCCCCCGAAAGTTTGTATGAACAACACCCAAACCCAAACTCAAACCTACATCAAAACTGTAATCTATTACCGGAAAAGGCCATATATACCAAAACTCTTTGAGGAAAATATAAACGGTGTCGTTTATAAGTTCTACCTTTACATCCCTAAAAAGTTGTGTTTCCTCTATTCTTTTTTTCATCAAATCAAGGGGAATATTATTAACGCATTTACATGTATCCGCGCCTATGACCCTTAACACGAAAGATTCCTTAGTGCGGGCATTTCCCAAAATCTTCACATAATACGCAAAAATGACGGCTATCATAATGGGCTTATGTAGTTTATTACAAATTCACAAGGAAAGTTTAGTCTTTTTATAATTTCATCGTATCCTTTCCTATTCAATGTAAAAAATATCTCAACATTTCCACTTCCGGTGTTTTTCAGTTTTTTAGAAAAGAAATCGGCGAAAACTTGCGAAATATCAATTATTTCCACATTGGGGCGGAGCATTTTTATAGTTTCCTTCAATACGGTATAATGGGTACATGCTAAAAGGAGTATGTATTCATCCCTTGGAAGAACGGAATTTATATAATTTTCAACGCTTCCCCCCTCCCAAATTCCGCTTTCAACGAATTCCGCAAGTTCTGGTGTGGGTATTCCCCGGGCATTCAAAATTTTCTGATAATAACCGGATTTGATAGTAGCCTTTGTACCTATTACGATTAGGTTATTCCCTTTGATATTTAAGTTCTCAACCCACTCGGTTATCAGAAATGTTGGAATATTTGATATGGCTTTTAAATCGTTTCCAACAACGGTTGAAAGGGTATTACAGGCAACAACTATCATATCAACGCCTTTGCTTATCAGAAAGTTTATTCCCTTTCTCCCAATAACGAGTAACTCTTCTTTACTCTTATTACCATATGGGAAGTTGGCCAAATCACCAAGATACACCACATCAAAACACCCTTTTATTCTAAAAACTTCCCTCAAAACCATCAAACCCCCTATGCCGGAATCGTAAAAACCAACCTTCACAGTTTAATTATTATATTAACCGGTCCATCGTTTTCGGATTCAACCCTCATATAGTCCCTAAAAACCCCCGCTTTCAAAGGTATTTCCCCTTTTAATATCTCCGATAGTCTATCAAAAAGTTTGGACGCCTCTTCCGGATTCAACGCGTTATCAAAAGAGGGTCTATTCCCCTTCTGGGCATTCCCCGCTAAGGTAAAGTTTGGTATAAGCATAATTTCACCCCCTATATCCTTTACGGATAGGTTCATTTTTCCATTTTCATCCTCAAATATGCGTAAGTTCAGGATCTTCCTTATACCTTTTTCCAAAACCTCCTCGGTATCCCCCCTTTCAAAACCCACATAAACCAATATACCCTTACCGATTTTCTTCTCCTTTCCGGAAGAACACCCAACCTTTGCCCAATTCACCCTTTGAACCAAAATGATCATTTATTCCCCTTAGGTCTCAATATAAAATAAACCCTTCTGTCCTCAACCACGGGACCCCTTTCGGGTGTTGATATATCCTCTAACATATCTATGACCCTTTTTGCCAGGTCTTCCGCCAAATGTGAATGAAGGGCCTGCCTACCCTTCATACGGATTTCAACCATAACCTTGTTTCCCTTTTCCAAGAATTCGCGGATTTTCTTAACTTTAACCATTAGGTCGTGTTCCCCTATGTTTGGAGACATTTCTATTTCCCTCATTGTGGGGGTTTTAGACTTTTGCTTTTCCTTCTTTTTGTGCTGATATAGGAACTTTCCATAATCCATTATCTTTACCACTGGGGGCGATGCGTTCGGGGCAACTTCTACGAGGTCCAAACCGTATTCATCCGCCAAGGATAAAGCCTCCTTTATACTCATAACCCCCAAATTCCGACCATCCGGACCTATTACCTGAACCCTCGGCGCTTTAATCTGCTCGTTAACCCTGTAATTCATTTTACCTCCCCTTTTCCTCTTCTAAAAACTCCCTTATACCCTCCGCGATCGCTTTTGCTACCCTTTTTTGATAGTCTTTACTTGCCAATTTTTCCACCTCCTTTTTGTTGGTTATAAAACCAATTTCTATTAAAACCGATGGCATGCTCACCCATTTTAAAACATAAAAACCCGCCTGTTTTAACCCCCTATCCTTTGACAGTTTATACTCAATGGCTTTTCCGTGTATATACCCGGCGAGTTTATAGGATTGTTCCAAAATAAGGGTTTGTATTAAATCCCCAACAATTATTCCCACCTCATCCGTAGGGTTTAGATTACCCAAATCGTATTTAATAGCCGAGTTCTCCAACAAAGCCACCGCCCTTTCCTCAGATGTTCTACTTTCCGATAAAAAATATGTTTCCAACCCATCCGCACCTTTATCCATGCTGGCATTACAATGTATGCTTACAAACATATCCGCACCACTTCTATTTGCAATCCTCGCCCTTTTTGATAGCGGCACATATTCATCCCCTTCACGGGTGAGTATAACCTTATATCCATAACCTTTTAGGATTTTTGCCAATTCCAAAGTAACGGCTAAGTTTATATCCTTTTCTTTATATCCGTTGGCCACGGCCCCGGCATCCCTCCCCCCATGTCCGGGGTCTATAACGACCACGGGCGGGCCTTTGGTTTTCAAAGTTTTTATAGGATATATGGTAATGGTTATGCCGTCATCTCCTTTATATACGGAGGATTTCCCCGCTCCAAATCCCAAATGTATTATAAATTTTGTATTCGTTCTCGTATGCGATACATCAACAACGCTTACAAACCTGCCATCGCCAATTATCTTCCTGTATTTCCCATAAAGGCCCTTCACATTCACAACGATACTATCTTCATATACATTAGCATCATAATCATCACCACCTTTTATGGTGATACGGTATGTGGTATCAACGACCCCCATAAGGAACATTTTTATTGTTGGTTCTCCGAGGAAGAGCTTTTCACCTTCAACATCCCAAAAAACATTCAAACCCATATTGAAGAGCACGGGGGCAAGTTCATCACCCTTAAATTTAATACCCTTTGAAGTATCAATATTTAGGGGGAAAGCCCTTTCACCCACAAACACCAATCCGGTATCCGTTATAAGTGCGGAAGAACCCTTGTAAATTATTTTATCCTTTTCAACCCTTACACCAAACCCTTTTAACTCATCAACACCAACCCAAACATCCGTCAAAACCATAAAAATCATATCTCGTAATACACCCTCCTTTCTATGAAAACCTTCTGTATCACCGTTAATACTCCAACCACGAACAAAAGGGCGATTGCCACGGCCGAAGCGTATCCTATGTTAAAGTCTTCAACACCCTTTTGGTATAGGTAATACACCAAAACATTTGTGGTTCCAAGGGGTCCTCCGGGTGGAGGCCCGGTCATAACCCAAATGGGTGCAAAAACCTGAAAGGATGTTATGAAACTCGTGATATACACATAAAACAGGGATGGAGATAAAAGCGGTAAGGTTATATCTTTAAAAACCGTCCAAGAATTCGCCCCATCTATTTCCGCCGCCTCATAAACGCTTTTGTCTATGGATTTAAGGCCGGCATAAAGGATCAGTGTATTGTAGCCGAAACCCTTCCATATTGACATAATTACAACGGACAACAAGGCCAAAGATGGGCCATGACCGAAAAATATACCGCGATGCTCTTGCAACCATTTCATGGGTTCTAATCCAAAGAGCATAAGCAAATAGTTTAAAAAGCCCGAGGAAGGGTTATACATCCATTTCCAAACTATGGACGCCGGAATTAGCGAGATTACAACCGGCATAAAAACCACGAACTTTATGACCCCACTTATCCTTGAATTGCTCATAATTAGTGCAACACCGAGAGATAGGGCTATGCTTATGGATATGCTGAGTAAAGAATACCAAAAAGTATTAACCAGTGCCTTCCAAAAGAAAGGGTCGCTAATGAGTTTTATATAGTTTTCAAACCCCACCCACTTTTCAAAACCTATTAAGCCCCATTTTTGGAAAGAATTTATAAAAACCATAAATGATGGGATAAACCGAAAAACGCCCAAAATTAATAGTGCCGGCAATAAGAATAGAACTGCTACCATCTGAACTTGCCGTACTTAGCCCTTAGATATATGGCCAAGAAGTTTAGGGCAAATGTTAAACAAAGGAGGACAACAATTCCTGCTGCGGCGTTCATTGCGAATTCCTCTTGGGGTCTGGATACCCAATTGAAGATCTGAATGGGTAAAACCGTGAAGGGATCAAGAATGCTTCCGGGTAGGAATGCTATAAAGGTTAGGGCGCCTATGGTGATTAAAGGTGCGGTTTCACCAAGCGCCCGGGAGATTGCCAAAATTGTACCGGTTAATATTCCGGGTAATGCCGCGGGTACAACCTGATAAAATACCGTTTGCCATTTCGCCGCACCCAAGGCATAAGAGGCCTCCTTTATGCTTTCGGGAACCGTTCTTATAGCCTCACGGGAGGATATAACTATTATGGGTAGAACCAATAAAGAGAGCGTTAAAGCACCCGCCATTATACTCCTTCCAAGCCCCATCAATCTAACAAAAATTTCCAAACCGAGTAAACCATAGATTATTGAAGGGACTCCCGCGAGGTTTGATATATTGATTTCCAAAATTTCCGTAAACCAATTCCTCGGAGCGTATTCTTCAAGGTATATGGCGGTTAAAACCCCAAGGGGGAAAGATATAACGGCCGTTAATATACCTATCCATATAGAGCCAACCAGAGCGGGTAAAATGCCCGCATGTTCTGGAGACCTTGATGGGTACGATGTTAAAAACTTTATACCCAAACGGGGTAAGGCGTCTATAAAGACATCTACAACTAAAACCACCAAAATACCCAATGCCACATATGTTAAAAACAAACCTGCAACCATTAAAACGACATCACCCCACTTTTTCAAAGGGGGTATTATAAAGCGGATAACACCCTTAGAATTCACACTTCAATGGAGGTTGTGTTATACACTTACTTTGCCTTTTTGTTGGTTTTCACCTTAATAGCAATGCGGTATTTGTATATTATTGTTGGGTATTTTGTAAATAAAACCTCTTGGATACTAAAACCACCACCTCTAAGGAGATTCCCCAAAGTTTGTGTGCAACTCCCCGTATTCAACGAACCCTTTGTTGTGGAGAGGATAATAAGGGCGGCATCCCGTATAAAATGGCCAAAGGACAAACTGGAAATACAGGTTTTGGACGATTCAACCGATGAAACCCCGGTTATTGCCGCTAAGGTGGTAGAAGAGTTGAGAAAAGAAGGATTTAATATAAAACACCTTAGAAGGGGGAATAGGGAGGGTTTTAAGGCGGGTGCTTTAAAATACGGTATGGAATTGACGGATGCAGAATACTTTGCCATATTTGACGCCGACTTCTTACCTCCGGAAGATTTCCTCCTAAAAACCATCCCATTCCTTGAAAACGACCCAAAATTGGGGGCTATTCAAACCAGATGGGAGTTTATAAACGGTGATGAAAACCTATTTACGAAGGCTCAAAGGTTCATGTTGAATTTGCATTTTATACTTGAACAATTTGTTAGGAGTAGGGAGGGGTTATGGCTAACATTTAACGGGACGGCGGGGGTTTTAAAGAGGTCGGCCTTGGAATGGGTAGGAAATTGGGAAACCAATACCCTTACGGAAGATGCGGATCTATCTTTCAGGCTTTATAAGAAGGGTTATAAAATCCTTTATCTTCCCGATATAGTTTGTTTCTCCGAATTACCGAATTCTCCCTTGGCCTTTAAGGCACAACAGAGGAGGTGGGCAAAGGGAGGTGCCCAGGTTTTCAAAAAGTTTTATAAGGACATCCTTATTGGTAATATACCCTTTGGTTGGAAAACGGAATTTCTCTTTCAAACCGTAGGCAATTTGGGTTATCCATTGGGTATGTTCTTGGTGGGTTTACTTCCAAGCGTTTTATACTTAAAGTTTAAGGGATATGCACCGGATCTGTTCTTCTTTATGGGAATATTGGCGGTAATGGACCTGTTAATAGTTTGGGGGGCATTTTCATTAGCAAACTATCGTTATAGGAAAGATTGGAGGGATGTGTTATTTACACCCTTGGGTATGGCCTTAATAGGCGCTTTGACCATAAACAACACGATGGCGATAATAGAGGGTTTATTCGGTAAAGAGAATGTCTTTGAGAGGACACCGAAAGCGGGGGATAAGGGGGTACTGGTGAATAGGGATATAAGCAAAAAGGTTTCGGTATCAAAACTTGAAGTCTTTTGGGGCCTTTATCTGATTTTTATTTCAATACTTTCAGTGTTTATAAACCAGTTAATACTGGGCATAGCCTTAGGGGTTTCGGGGTTTGGCCTCTTGTGGCTTGGAACTTCCAGTTATCTCCAAATCCTTGGATATGAATTGCCCGATGTGGTCTTTAACGAGCAAACCGAGAATTGACATAACAAACCATTGAAAGTTTGGATAGAGAAAGGAACTCGTTGTTAAACCACCAACATAGGAAAACACGACGGCCGATGTAAGATAAAATATTTTCTCGCTTTTTGACCTAACCAACAAATAAATAACAAATGCACTCCAAATGGAAAACACTATTGCCCCCAATATCCCGTAATCAAAAAGGAATACCAAAAACAGGTTATGCAAAAATAAACCCATAGGCTTACCAACTATGCTAACCCCAAAAAACCTTTGTATGGGATCCAAAGCCATAAACCTTTGCAAACCAATAGCCCATAACTGTATTCTCCCGTTTAGGGATTCCGGGTCTGTTCCCAATCCCCTTTCCGAAAACCTTAGGAGTATCTCATCCATGTTCCTAAGAATAAATATCGCGGAGCCCAACAAAACCCACCTTGAAAACCTACCACCCTTTATTGCGGTTATTAACAATACCAAAAAGGCGCTTACCCATAACGCCCTCGTATAAGTCTTGTACAAAAGGTATGTGGATAAGACAAATAAAACGAGTTCGGGTATCGTTATCCTTTTATTTAACCTGTAAATTAATATTGACCACATGGGAACGAGTTCAAAGCCGAATGCCGTCGCATCGTAATAAACGGCTTTTAACCTCCTCAACTCTTCTTCGTGAAAGGCATCGGAAACAAAACCCATAAGGGATAAAATTCCGGCGATTGTTGGGTATATTCCCGATAGTATGAAGGCGGTTTCAATGGCTTTTTCCTCACTTTGGTTGGATTCCCTCGCCAACCAATAAAAACCCCACCCCGATAAGAGCCTAAATACGGATTCGAATGTAGGCATTCCCGGTGCAAAAATTAAAGGGGCGGGAATGAGGATTAATATAAGGATATTTATGTAATCAAATGCCGTTATGGGTTTGGTTAATCTCCTGTTGACAAATATATAAAAAAACCAGACCATGGTGGCATATACGGAGGTAATTTGGGTTATTTTTAAAGGACCTATGTAAAGTTCGTAGTATGCATCAATTACGGGTTTCAATATGTTTAAAACTAAAAACGCATAAAATGGATAAGATATTGTAAGAAAAACTATTGTCGCAAAGGCCAAAGGTGCAACGCTTTTTACAATTCCAAAATTTACGACTATTATTGTGAAAAACGCCGCTAAAATTGCCGGAAGTATTATCCAGACCCAACCTTCCAAATTCCCCTCTCTGATATTATAAAATCTACCAAATCCGGAGGCGTTATGTCAAACGCAAAGTACAGGTAATCCTCCCTTGGTATATCCCCTCTCCTCTCCACCTCTATACCCTCCGAGAACTCCCTTTCATCAAATGTTGTAGATGGGGCGGCAACAACAAATGGAATACCAAACCTTTTACAAGATAGTGCTATACTCAGGGTCCCTATTTTGTTGAAAACATAGAAATCTTTGGTTATCCTGTCCGCGCCCACTATGGCCAGATCAACATAACCCCTTGAAATTAAGAACGGCATGTGGTTATCCGGGACGACTTTGTAGGGAATGCCCTCCCTCTTCAATTCATAAGCGGTTAGTCTTGCCCCCTGCATATAAGGGGATGTTTCGCCAACGAAAACCCCTTTTACAAGGCCTTTTCTGTAAGCGAGTTTTATTATCCCCAAGGCCGTACCCAAACCCACCGTTGCCAATGAACCCGTATTACAATATGTTAATACCCTTTTGGGTTTTTCAAAAAGCATTAGTCCGTACTCTGCTATTCTTTCGTTTATCTCCCTTTCCCTATCTTCAACCTTTTTTGCAAACTCGTAAAGTTCTTGGGGTTTTGCACCGTTTTTTAGTAATTCCTTTGCTTCTTCCAAAACATTGTGGAGATTTATACCCGTTGGCCTTGATTCCTTTAAAGCCTTCCAAGCCTCTTGTATCGTATCCGGGGAACGCAAGGAGTGTATATACAAACAGTAAGCCGCAAATACCCCTATTATAGGGGCACCCCTAATCGCCATATCCTTTATAATTTTGGCTCCCTCAAAAGCGTCATAAACCTCTATCCAAACTTCCCTATCAGGTAAAAGTCTTTGGTCTAAAACCTCTAAGTGATCACCCTTTAACCTAAAAGGCTCCATTTACATGATCTCAACATCCGATAGTATTACGGATTTACCCCCGGGTCTTACATTTATTATTGTTGGCTTTCTTCCAATGCCCCGTGTTGGAAGCATTTCCGCATCTTCTATACGGTTTATGTCAATCACTATTGTGTGTTTCCCGGGTTCGTATGTAAAGCTCTTCTCCCAATACTCCCCATCCTCCCAGAACCTAACCTTTACGGTGAATTTACCCTCGGATTGGGCTGAAAACCTAAAAACCCTATACTCTGCGGGGATTTCTTTATAAACCTCTTCATCCGCAACAAACATATTACCCCTACTTTCAAGGGGTACTCCGTTTAAAGAAATCCATCCTATCAGCCAAAACATACTTCACCTCCTTATAACTTTATAAACCCTATTTCCGCGTTTAAACATATAAACCCCCTTTGGGAGTTTTTTGATATCCTTACCGACCAACCTACCCTCAACATTATAAACTTCAACCCCTTCTTCTCCTTTTACGCTAAGCCTTTCCGAAACCTTCATATAGGGTATTGGGGCATAGGCAAACCATATATGCCAGTAGTTCCTTCCCCCGGAAACTATCCTATTATCCGACCAAACCACATAAACATTGTTGCTATCCGCCCAAGCGTCTATGTAGTGTCCCGGCCAGCAATCGTTTGTATAATCAACATCTCCTACACCACCGCATCCGCTCCTATCAACAAACGGGAAATATGTATCCGAAACCCTTATTGGGGAAGACCAGGAGTTGCCCCCATCGGTTGAGTAGGAGTAATACAAACCCCACATACCCGTTCCCGCACTGTTATCGTACCAGAATGCGTGCAAACCCCCATAAGGATCGGAAGCCAATGCGGGCATGTATTCCGCAACGGAAGGGGGATTTGATGTTATCCTTACAGGTGATGACCAAGTTGCACCGCCGTTTGTTGATTTAACGAACTCAACCTTTAAATTGCTCAAAGAACCCGCCATATAGATTATACCTATGTTTCCCCTACCCCACCCAACCGGCTGATAACCAACGGGGTAAGGGTTTGGGGCTATATCCGCCGTCATACAGGCGGCATTTGTGGCGGAAGACCATGTGGCGCCATTTGTACTCCTTGAAACATAGAGATATATACACGAACCGCTTGACCTCCACCAAATGGCATAAAACAGGGAGTCGTCGGATGCCGCCATTGGAACCCCACCGCTTGAATAAACCGCCGTTCTGTTCCAAGTGGTACCGTTATCATAAGAATAAGCGGAATAAATCGTAGAAGATGTGCAATAGTTGGAGTAAATTATGACCGCTGTGTCGTTCCTTACGGCTATCCAAGGGTGGTCCGTTGATGAGCAGTTCCCGGCATTTACCGCGGAACTCCAAGTTGAACCGCCATCCGTGGAACGCATATAATATGTGTAATAATTCCCCAACCAAACGAGATGAACGGTATTACCCCAAATCCTAACAACGGGGTCGCAACAGGCCGGTCCGGGATCGCCGAAGTGTGCCCCCCATGTTAGTCCTCCATCGTGCGTTATAGAAAAGGCGTTTTCACCCGTCATATCCATATCTATCCACCCCGAACCGCCGAGGCTATACATAACCACACCCGAAACCTCGGCATGACTTGTGTTATCGGGGTAATCATCCACGCGCACATTGGTAAAAGGGTAATCGTTTAAAATTAGCAATATCATCATATTGGGTATTATAAGGTTGG
>CAYRSH010000044.1:0-13667 GCA_964426895.1 uncultured bacterium | reverse complement strand
AAGAGTATATTCCCCGAAAACTCAAATGGATTTTACCACCGACCTCATCAAAAACAAAATTCTCATAATATGCACTATACCCGCTTATAGCGTTATACACTATGTCGTAATAGATTTCGGAAATTAAGAAAACCATTTAAACACCTCGGGTATTTTATCCGCTATTTCAGTTAAACGATAAGACCTGTTATCCACCAAACCCGCCGCCTTTCCGTGTATATAAACACCGGATAATGCCGCCTCCAAAGGTTTAAGACCTTGGGCCAAAAGGGAACCTATCAAACCCGTTAGAATATCCCCACTACCCCCCTTTGCCAAAGATGTATTGCCCGTTGGATTTATATAAACATTGCCTTTATGCCCCACTACGGTGGGATTCCCCTTCAGCACCAAAATACAACCATACTTTTGTGAAAATTCCTTGGCAATATTTATTCTGTTTTTGTCAATTTCATCGGGTTTTCCGTCGAAAAGTTTGGAAAATTCTCCGGGATGCGGTGTGATGATTAAATTCTCACTATCCAATATATGCGGGAATTCCTTTAACAGTTTTAAACCATCCGCATCAAGGACAACGGGAACATCGGGGTAATCGGACATGAGTTCATAAGCGGTTTTAAGCATATTTTCGTCCTCGCTTAAGCCGGGCCCTATCGCAAAAGCCGAAGGCTTGAATGGAAAGTTTAAACTATTAAGGGGTATAACCTCGGGGTATAAGATGGTTAAGTTTTCCAAATTTAAAGCGTATATAAGTCCAGCCCCTCCCCTCAGCGCCCCCAAAAGTGTTAAGTTTAATGCCCCGGGGTATTTCTTTGACCCCGCAAACACCACCAACCTCCCGAATTTCCCTTTATGCTCGTTTCCCAAAGGTTTTGGTATAAATTCCCTTATATCCGATTCCTCTATTAAAAAACTTCCAATTCCATTGGGGAAGGGAACGCCCAAATCCACAACCACAAGCTCACCCGCAAAAACCCTCCCCGGAAATAGCAAAACCGCCTCCTTTAACGCACCCATACAAACCGTTAAATCCGCCCTAACGCATAAATCCTCAACACTCCCATCACCGGAAACACCCGAAGGGACATCAACGCTTACTATAAACTTACCTTCGTTGATTGCCCCTATAACCTTTCTGTAATCCTCCTTTAACCTACCGGAAAAACCCACACCAAAAACCGCATCAACCACAACATCCGCCTTAACAATATCGTAAATGATTTCATCGGAATATACGCTTATTTCGCAAAGGCCCTTTAACCTTTCCAATTGTAGTTTTGATAGGCCCGATAATTCCCCAGAGGGTATATAAACCTTAACATTTGCACCCGATAATGATAGGTATCTCGCACATACAAGGCCATCACCCCCGTTGTTTCCCTTACCGCAAACAACCACAACCCTTAAACCCCTTAAATCAAACCTGCTTTTTATAACCTCATAAACACCCTTTCCCGCTATTTCCATTAGGGTTTCAAGGGAATAACCCCTTTCTTCCGCGAGTTTATCAAAAACCTTTGTATCCTCAAAGGAGAATACTTTACGCATATTTACTTCCCCATATTCCTCAAAATCTTGTCGTAATGCGTTCCTTCCCAGTATATTTGTCCGCACTCCTCACAAACCGCGAATTCGTCATACCTGTTCCAAACAAAGGGATGTACAAAACCTTCCAACTCCCATTTTGAAACCATTTTAAGTTTCCCATTGCATTTTGGACATCTCGTAAAGGGGTTTGGTTTCAGCTTTAAATCCCTTATTATACCCTTTGCTATATCCCACTTGTCGCTTTCGGAATTCTCAACGAAATAAACACCCAACCCCCAAGCCTTGGCCAATTTAACCAAATCCCTATCCGAGGTTATCAAAACCCTCCCATCCCTCAAACATTTGGCAACTATCTCTATATCCCTTTCATCCCTGTAATATTCCGTGTCAAAGCCGTAAAACCTCAAAACCCTAACCACTTTCCCCAACATCGCATCTACTCCGAACTTAACCTCCTTATTATTTCCCTTGCCACTTCCCATTTTGTCCCTTTAAACTCTCCCAAAACACCTTTTTGGGATATTAAAACGACTTCCGTTGTATCCTTTCCTATTACATTAATTGGGTTGGCAACTATGTAATCCAAATCCTTCTCAACGAGTTTCCTTTTGGCCTCTTCAACGAGTTTTTCTTTTTCTTCCAAGGCAAAACCCACGACTTTACCCCTTTTGCGTTTTGTTGTTTCCCTTAAAACATCAAGGGTGGGGGTTAATTCCAAAATAACTTTTCCCCCTTCCCTCTTTATCTTACCCTTTTGGTAGGAAGGTTTAAAATCCGATACCGCGGCGGCCATGAAAAGATAATCGTAATCCAAATCTTTCAAAGCGTTATAAAGTTCTTCAACCGTATAAACCCTGTAAAACTCGTTGGAAGGCGCAACATCAACCCCACCGCAACCTATTGCTATAACATAACTCCCGAGCGCTCTTAGGTATGTTGCCAAAGATATACCCATTTTCCCCGATGATTTGTTCGTTATAACCCTAACATCGTCAATGCTTTCCATAGTACCACCATAAGTTATGACCACCCTTTTATCCTTCCAGAAATCTCTCAGTTTTCTTATATCCTCCAAAAAACTTAAAATATCCTCAACTTCAACCATCCTACCCTCACCGTAATCCCCGCTCGCCAAAGGCCCTTCAACCGTTGGAAATACAATATGCCCGAAGGATTTAAGCCTATTAATGTTTTCTTTTAGGATTGGATTCCTCCACATTTCGGTGTGCATAGCCGGTATAAATATCAAAGGTCCTTTATATGATGCGGCGGCCGATGTTAATAGGTCATCCGCTATACCGTTGGCAACCTTCCCAATTATGTTATAGGTTGCCGGAACTATAACAAAAGCTTCCGCCCACCTTGAAAGGTCTATATGCGTATTCCCTTTAAAGAAATCCTCATCGGTAAAAATATCCGCATTTGCCAACTCCTTAAAGGGTAAGGGTAGAACGAAGTTTAACGCTCCCTTTGTTAAAATAACCTTTATTTCATAACCCCTTTTATACAGTTCCCTACACAAGAGGAGGGCCTTATGCGCCGCTATACTACCGCTTACCCCTACGACGACCTTCAAACTTCACCTTCCACCTCGGTGTAAGGTATTCCTTCCTTTATGAGCTTTTCAGAGGCGATAATTACGGGTTCATCTTCAAGGGTTATCTTTTCCCTCTCACTTTTCCTTATAAGGTACCTCGCAAACCTACCTATTAACACTGTGGCCTTATATTTATTACCCTCCCTCCTTTCATATTCATCAACATCAAACAAATCCGCAAGATTTACCCTTTTCATTTTCATACCCCCTTTAAATTGGATAACCCATCATCCTTAAAGCCTCTTTACCTTCCTCGGTCATCCTATCAATTGTCCAAGGTGGATCAAAGGTTATCTCAACCTCAACATCTTCAAACCCCAAATCCCTTATCCTTTCCCTAACCGCTTCCGCAAGGGGTTCTGCTATGGGGCATCCGGGTGCGGTAACGGTCATAAGGACATAGGCGTATTTCTTTTCGGGATCGACTTCCAAGGCATATATTAAACCCAAATCCCAAATGTTTATAGGGATTTCGGGGTCGTATATCTCCTTTAACACCTCAACTATTGCCTCTTTTGTAAGTTTGTCTTTTGTCATAAGTTCGGAAATTATAAAGTTGTAAATTTTTTCGGGTTTAGAATACCTGCTATGAAAAATTTTGACAAACAGGTAAGGTATAGAAAGGAAGGTGAGTATTGTGTAGTAAGGTTTTTTGGGAGCCTTGATACCGCTTATAGGGAATCGCTGATAATGTTCTTTGACGATAGGATGAGAGAGGAATGTAAATATTTCATTCTGGATTTTGAAAAAGCGGATTATATGTCATCAACGGTTTGGGGGGCACTTATTACCATAACGAAGCGTGCGAGGGAAAGGGGTGGGGATGTATATCTATGCGCCGTTCATGGGCAGTTGGAATCCGTATTTAGGATTATGAGGTTTGATAGGATTTTTAAAGTTTATCCGGATGTTTATACGGCCTTAAAGGATTTGGGTTTGGAGAATATAGAACTGTAAGGATGTTTGAGACAAACTATTACCTTTACAAAATCTTCCAAATTATAGGCGACATAGAGGAGATAAAGGGGGAAAACAGGTTTAAGGTTGAGGCGTACAGGTCTGCATCAAAGAAAATCATAATGTTTCCGGAAGACATAAAATCCCTTTATGAAAGTGAGGGATTAAGGGGGATAAAGGAGAGGTTAAGGGTTGGGGATGCGATAGCGGGAAAGATAAAGGAATTCATTGAAACGGGTAAAGTATCAAAGTTTGAGAGTTTATCCCAAGAGGTCCCAATATCCTTAACCGAACTTTTAAAAATTAGGGGTATAGGTCCAGCAAAGGTTAGGGAACTTTGGGAAATGGGTATAACATCCGTTGACGATTTGGAGGTATTTTTGCAAAAAGGGGAAGCCAAGAGGGTATTTAAAGACCCTTCAAAGGTTTATGAAAACCTTAAATTCTATAAATCGCAAAGGGATTTGCTTTTGATGAGCGAGGCCATACCCCTTGTTAAATCCTTTACATATGAGTATAGGTCGGCCATTGCGGTGGGGGCTTTTAGGAGGGGGGAACCTTTAATAGATGTCCTTGAATTTGCGGTTAGCGAAGACGATGCCTTTAAATTGGCGATTTCGGGTAGGTTTGAGGGGGGATATTGGTTGTGGGGAGGCGAAAGAATACCCGTGAAAATTCATATATATACCGAAAACGATTTGGGGGAGGTTTTGGTTTATTCAACCGGTCCGGAGGGGCATGTAAAGGCCTTATTAAAGTTGGGGGATATTAGGGGGGAAACCGAGGAGGAGGTTTATGATAGGCTTGGCTTAAAGTTCATCCACCCCTTCCAGAGGCACGACGGTTCAGAAGTGGATTTGGCCATCAAAGGCAAATTACCGGAACCGGTTTTACCAGAAAGTATAATGGGGGATTTTCATGTTCATACGACATTTTCGGACGGGTCAATGGAAATTGAAGAGGCGGTTTTAAACGCCATAAACAGGGGATATACGGTTGTAGGGTTGGCGGATCATTCTCCCTCTTCGGGTTATGCAGGGGGTCTAAACGAGGAAAGGTTAAAGGAAAAATATTCAAAAATTCTGCGTTTAAGGGAGAAGTATCCTTATATGAAAATCCTCTTTGCAACCGAAGTGGATATAAAATCAGACGGTTCACTTGATTATCCCGATGAGGTTTTAAAAATGTTTGATTTGGTAATAGCATCGGTTCATAACTGGAAGGAAGATGAAGATGTTACGCCGAGGATAATATCCGCTTTAAAAAACCCGTATGTTCATATCATCGCACACCCGAGGGGAAGGGTTTTGAAGAAGAGGCCATCTTATATGATTGATATTGATGAGGTTATGAGGGTTGCGGAGGATGAGGGTAAGGCTTTGGAAATAAATGCAAATCCCAAGAGGGTTGATTTGGACGCTTATGCCTTGATGGATTACAGGGGTTATGTCAGTATAAACACGGATGCGCATAGAGAATGGGATATGGATTTTATGTTTTTGGGATGTGCGCAGGCGAGTAGGGCGAGGATTCCAAAAGAAAGGGTTTTAAACTGTGAGGAATCCGGTTTTTTGAAAAAAATTATATAAAACAAATGCCATCTCACCGTGTGGCCGTATAAAGCACGGAGTGAAACAGTGGAATACTCTATCCCGCTATTTACCCGATGTCATTAATGATTTCCTTAATCCTTTCTCTAAGGTATTCCTCACCCGGTAGGGGTAAAAACCTCCCGTTTATGATATATGTCCTGCAACTCAAAGAGTATGGGGGTTTTGCGGTTTCAGGTTGAATATCCTCGCCGTTTATCCTTATGGTGGGAGAACCGGGGAACTTTAACCTTTGGGCATCCTCCTCGGTTTTAACCTCTATTATTTCAATCTCGTATTTTACATTCAATTCATCCAAAACCTTTTTCAATCTTTCCAACGCCCTATCGCGGGAGGAACACCCTTCCCAAAACAAAAACTCAACCTTAACCATCTCTCCTCAAATAATTCACCACATACCTCGCCAAAACATCAACCTCAATATTTATTAAATCCCCCACCTTCCTAAAAGGGAATGCGGTGATTTTAAGGGTTTGCGGTATAATTCTAATGGATATTACATTACCCTGAACCCCGTTTACGGTTAAACTCGTCCCGTCTAATGCTATTGAACCCTTTTCCGCAACATAAACCATAAGGTTTTCCGGAATTTCAACCTGCAAATCCAAGCCCTCATCTCCGTAATCGTCTATTCTTACAACCTTTCCAACACCATCAACATGTCCCAAAACAAAATGCCCGTCTATCCTATCACCCACTCTTAACGATCTCTCGTAATTGCAAACATAACCGGCATTGATGGTTGAGCCAAACTTCGTCCTTCTAAGGGTTTCATCCGATAGAAAAAACAAAGCCCTATTGCCCTCGTACTCCTCAACCGTTAAGCAAACGCCGTCTATGGATATAGATTGTCCGGTATAAAACCCCTCTAAGTTTTCAAACTCAAACCAAACCCTTTTTCCCCTATCGTAATCCTCAAAATTTACTACCTTACACCTCCCCTCAACTATACCGGCGAACATTATTTTAGGATAAACCTGAGGCCTATGCCAAAGGTTAAACCGGCCCTAACATCCCCATCCGTAGTAAATCCTACGGCGGGTGGGATCTCTATAAACAGATCGAGGGGAACTTCCGTAAAGATAAACTCCAAACCGAGGGGGACGAGTATTCCAAAAATGGCCTTGTCCCCAAATCTCCCCTGCTCTATACCGGCAAAGGCCCCAACACCGAGATAGCCGTTTATAGGGGTTTCCCTTGTCAATAGGGCGTGAAAGAGTAAGGAACCGCTTACGGATAAATCCGCGGGGCCAACAAATCCGCCACCACCGATATGAACCTGCAATGCCGAGTTTTGCCCTATACCCCAGAACTTCAAGGATAACCCCGTTGGGTCTCCTATGACTATCCCTATGCTTATCCCCGAACTTGGGGTTGTGGTTAAGGCGGAAGATGCTAACAAAAGGCTTAACATAATTGGATATTATAAGACTGTTTTAACCTCTTCGAGTTTGTTCCTAAACCGTTTTATAATTCCCAACCGTGCCAAAGAGGGATATCAAAAGGGTTTTAATTGCAAATCGTGGGGAAATCGCTTTAAGGATTATTTACGCTTGTAAGGAATTGGGGCTTGAAACGGTTGCCATTTACAGCGAGGCGGATGAAAACAGCCTACATGTGCAGATGGCGGATTATGCGGTTTGCGTTGGAGGCCCTTACCCGAAGGATAGTTATTTAAACATCCCCAATATCATAGCAGCCGCCGAGGCTTGGGAGGTTGATGCCATACATCCGGGATACGGCTTCCTTTCCGAAAGGGAAGATTTTGCAAAGATAGTTGAAATGCACGGGCTCGTTTTCATAGGCCCAACCCCCGAACAAATAGCGATTATGGGGGATAAGGTTGTGGCAAAGAAGACGGTAAAGGAGGCGGGTGTTCCCTTAGTTCCCGGAACGGATAAACCTTTGGAGGATGTTAAAGAGGCTAAGAGGATATCGGCGGAAATCGGTTATCCCGTTTTATTAAAGGCGGCTGCGGGTGGAGGCGGTAGGGGTATGAGGATAGTGAATTCCGAAGAGGAGATGGAACAAAAGTTTCTTTCCGCATCTTCCGAAGCGGAATCCGCGTTTGGGGATGGGAGGTTATACCTTGAAAAGTTCATTACAAAACCCAAGCATATAGAGGTTCAGGTTTTGGGGGATGAGTATGGGAACATTACACACCTCTTTGAAAGGGAGTGTTCCCTTCAAAGGAGACACCAAAAGGTGGTAGAGGAAGCCCCGAGTCCGTCAATAACGGAAGAACAAAGGAAAAAACTCCTTGAATACGCCGTTAAGGCGGCGAAACACATAAATTACCGCAGTGCGGGAACCCTTGAATTCCTAATGGATGAGGATGGGAACTTTTACTTCATAGAGATGAACACGAGGATTCAGGTGGAACACCCAACAACGGAGATGATAACGGGAGTTGATATTGTAAAGGCTCAAATACTTGTGGCAATGGGTGAAAAATTGCCGGTAAATACGAACAGTTTAAGGATAAACGGGCATTCCATAGAGGCTAGGATAAATGCGGAAGACCCGGAAAACAACTTCGCCCCGAGTCCCGGAAAAATAGAATTATTACACAAACCGGGGGGCCCGGGTGTTAGGGTTGATTCCCACATATACCAAGGCTATACGATACCTCCTTATTACGATTCCCTAATAGCAAAGTTGATAACTTGGGGAGTGGACAGGAACGAGGCTATAAGCAGGATGAAAAGGGCGCTTTCGGAGTTCGTTATAACCGGCATAAAAACGAACATAAAACTGCATTTAGACATTATGAACAGGCATGAGTTTATAACCGGAAAGTTCTACACGAACAGTTTGGAAAAATGGATATAATACTAAAACCTTTGGAAAAAATTGGGGATTTTGCCCTGTTCTTTATAAATACGCTTTTGTCCGTTAAGGAAATACATAAAACCTTCGGGGAAATCCTTAGACAGATAGCAGTTATTGGCTATGATTCCTTGATAATAGTTGGCGGAAGTTCAACATTCGTGGGTTTGGTTTCCGCCGTTTTAATCTCCTTCCAAATAAAGGATTTTGTGCCCGCAAATGTTATAGGAATGGGTATATGGAAGGGTGTAATTACGGAGTTGGCCCCGGTCTTAACCGCTTTGGTGGTTGCGGGGAGGGTAGGAGGGGGTTTGGCTTCACAGATAGGCACAATGAGGATAACGGAACAAATAGACGCCTTGGAGGTTATGGGAATAAACCCTTATAGGTTTATAGTCCTTCCGAGGATAATAGGGGGGATAATCTCAATCCCACTTTTAACCGCGATAGCCACATTTATCTCAATATTTGCCGCCTTAATGTTTGCAACATATGTTTATAACATGCCTTACAACGACCTCGTTAATGGTATGAGGATGAGTTATAATAACCAAGACCTGATAGTTGGAGGAACAAAATCCATTACATTCGCCACTATAATCTCCTTTATCAGTTGTTATGAGGGTTTTAGGACGGAAGGGGGCGCAATAGGTGTGGGGTTTTCGGCTATGAGGGCTGTGGTGTATTCAGCGGTTTTAATATTGGCGGCGGACTTTATAATATCCCTTTACTTTTACGGTAGATGATAACCCTTTTGTTATCATTGCCCAAATTAGTGGTTTTGGTTGTAGTTGATCAGTTTAGATACGATTACCTTTTGGATTTTAAGGGTCATTTCCTTAAAGACGGGTTTTACGAGTTGATAAATAACGGATATGTATATACAGATTGCCACCACATGCACATACCCACATATACGGCCGTTGGACATGCAACCATATCAACAGGAGTTGAACCGAGAATACACGGGATAATTTCAAACCATTGGTATAATCGCAAAAAGGGTAAGTTTTCTTCATCCGTAGATGACCCGGATTTTGAGAAATCGCCGAGAAACCTCTCCTTCCCAACCATTGGGGATCATTTAAAGGTGAAACATCCAAAATCAAAGGTCATTAGTATTTCCTTAAAGGACAGGGCGGCAATATTATTGGGTGGATATTTGGCGGATGTTGTCCTTTGGATGGATAAGGACTTTAAATTCACAACTACGGGTTATTACAAAAAACCCACTTGGCTGGAAGAATACAATAAGGGTTTATCAATTAAAAGCGATGAAGATGAGATATTTAAAGGGAATTACGCCCTTTTTGAATTGTTTAAAGAGGCGGTTTTAAGGGAGAACCTCGGTAAGGATGAGTTTACGGATATAATACTCGTAAGTTTTTCATCCTTAGACCTTGCGGGGCATAGGTTTGGCCCAAGCAGTAATGAGGTAAAAAGTTTGGTCTTGCAGATGGACACCGTAATATCCTCAATGATTAATTTCCTCAACGGAAACATCGGTAAAGGGGAATATGTTTTGATATTTACATCGGATCACGGAGTTGCACCCATACCCCAAAGGTTGGGGGGAAGGATAAACACGAAAGAACTAAAAGAGGAGTTAAACAAAAAACTGAAAGAGGAGTTTAAGGTATATCCGGCGATTTTGGACATATCTTCCCCTTGGGTTTTCATAGATTACTCAAAGGTTAAAGGGGATAAACTGAAAAGGGTTAAATTGAGGGTGAAGGAGTTGCTTATGGGTAAGGATTTCGTTTTAAGGGCCTATACATCGGATGAAATAATGAATCTACAACCAAGGGACTTTATAGACAGTTTGGTGATAAACGGTTTTTATGAAGGTGCGGGAATAGATGTCGTATATGTTCCAAAACCATACTGGATATTCTCTTATGAGGATGGGACAAACCACGGTTCTCCGTATTTCTACGATACACATGTACCCCTAATATTTTACGGTTTGGAGAAAGGAAAAGACCAAAACAGGTGCAGCATAACCATCATTTCAAAGAGGTTAAGGGAGGTTTTGGAATTACCTTAAAAGTAGGGACAAGCCTATGGTAAAGAATATTAGGAATGCGAAAATCACCCAAAACCCGAGTTTCTTGTACAATGCAAAAACGACGATCATATATACGATTAAAGGGGTGAATGCCAATATATGCAAACCCAAACGATAACCGAACAGCGAAAGGAGGATTCCAACCGAAACCATTACCAAAGACAACCTACTCATCAAAAAACAGTAAAATATAGTTTGCAACGGCCTTTTTATCCTCGTCGGTGAGTATATCCTTAAAGGAATACATGTTCGTTCCCGGTATTCCTGCGTTTAGGATTTTTATCGTGGTGGTGGGCAATGGGTTAAACTTTGTAAAGTCCGGAGGAGGGGGGACAGTATTACCCAAACCCTTCCCATCCCCCTTTATTCCATGACACGGGGAGCACACATTTTCATAAACATACCTTCCCCTCATTATTAAAGAACTATCAACTTTTACATCCTTTGCGGAAATCTTTTCAACATACTTGGCCAATTCATATATCTCTTTTTCGCTCAAATCGTTAAAAGGGGTCATTGAAGTCCCCTCAACCCCTTCTTTTAGAATTTTAACCACATATTCGGCCTTTATCCTGTAATCTTTGAACAATGGGGCGGGTGGAATTAAGTTGTTGGCTTCCCTATGGCAGGTTATACACCTCTGATTATATAAAACCTCCCCCAAATTCACCCTTTGACCCAAACCGAATAGGATTAAAAACATCAGCTTTCGGAGGGCAAAAACTCAATGCCCATTATCGTATATGTTGCCCTACCCTGTGAGGCTGATCTGAGTTCTCCGGCCAAATCAAATGTTTGTTTTAACTGTATTAAAACCTCAACGATTTGAACCCCATATTCTTCGTAGATGTTTTTGATTTCACCACCCAAAGCCCTCAGTTTTTCTATTACATTTCCGAGATATTCGGATGGTGTCATAACGGATATATGGGCGTAGGGTTCAAGGAGTTGGGGCTTCGCCTTTTCTATGGCTTCCGTTAGAGCCTTAACCGCCGCCGCCCTTATCCCCAATGGGGTAAATGTTGGATCTTGTGGAACCTTAAACCTTGCCTTAACCTTTATCAGGGGATAGCCCATTAGGGGTCCAAACTCTACAACCTCTTCAAAGGATGATTTTAGGGCTTCGTATATTTCGGGGGATACTTCTCCAATAACCTCAAATTCGTTTTCACCCCAAGGTTCAACCTCTACTTCAACCTCACCCCTATGAACGACTTCCGCGGTTTCCTTTCTAAACTCACCCTTGGCACTTCCCCTTGTAGTTATGGTTTCCCTATAAGATACATACGGCTTACCCGTCCTAACCTCTATGCCGAAATCCCTCGTTAGTCTGTCTATAACTATATCCAAATGCAACTTACCCATACCCGTTAGTATAAACTGTCCGGTTGATTCGTCCTTTTTAACCCTTAAAGATGGGTCTTCAACGGCAAATATGTTTAATATTTCCTCTAATTGTGACTCGTCGGTGCTCCTTTTAGGTTCTACGGCTATTGATACCAAGGGTTCGGGGAAGGGAATCCTGTCAAGTTCAATGGGTTCATCTATAACCGTAAGTGTATCGCCGGTTATCGTTTTATCGGATAATCCAACGAGGGCAACTATATCACCGGCCTCCGCCTTTTGTAGTTGTTCTTTCCTGTTTGCGTGCATCCTGTAAATCCTCGTAGCCCTCATCTCCTCACCGGTTCTCGGATTGTAAAGTTTTGTCATAAAAGTTATTTCGCCCCTATAAACCCTAACATAAAAGTATTTGTTTTTACCTTTGGGGTCAACCTGGATTTTAAACACCTGGGCGAGGGTTTTGCCCTTACCCGTCTCAACATAAACATCCCCACCCTTTAATTTCCCATGCACCGGTGGGACATCAAGGGGTGAGGGTAAGAGTTCAACTATTGCGTCCATTAGGGGTTGTATCCCCTTATTCTTTAAGGCGGAACCAACAAAAACGGGGAAGATTTTGTTTTCCAAAACCCCCTTCCTCAAAGCCGCCTTAACCTTTTCGGGAGGTACAAATCCCTTTTCCTCGTATATCTCCAATATTTCCGGGTCGTATTCCGATGCCCTCAAAACGATTTCTTCATAATAGGGCAAACCCTCTTCGTCAATCTCGTAATTTTCCACCCTGTATTTCTCGCCGGTTTCGTCAATATCCCATATATACTTTTTACCCTCAATGAGGTGTATAACACCGATAAAGTCTTTTTCTACACCTATGGGGAGGGTTATGAGGAGGGGTTCCACATTTAACTTTTTCCTCATACCCTCTAAAACCCTCCTGAAATCCGCACCAATCCTATCCATTTTGTTTATAAAAACTATCCTCGGAACCTTATACCTCTCCGCCTGTCTCCAAACCGTTTCACTCTGTGGCTCAACACCCTCAACCGCACTGAATATAACAACGAGACCGTCAAGGACTTTTAAAGACCTCTCAACCTCAACGGTAAAATCTATATGCCCGGGTGTATCTATTATGTTTATTTGGTATCCCTTCCAATAACAGGTTGTGGCGGCGGAGGTGATGGTTATACCCCTTTCCTTCTCCTGAATCATCCAGTCGGTTGTGGCCGTTCCCTCATCAACACTTCCGAGTTTATGCGTTCTACCCGTATAATACAAAACCCTTTCCGTTGTGGTAGTTTTTCCCGCGTCAATGTGCGCAATAAAACCTATGTTTCTAACCTTTGAAAGGTCAATGCCTACTTCCTCTTTTACCGCCTTCTTTGCCATACCCCTTATACCGTTAGCCTTTTCCTCCCCTTCTTGCGCCTCCTCTTCAAAACTTTTCTACCCCCCGGTGTCCTCATCCTCGCCAAAAACCCATGTTTCCTCTTCCTTTTACGCCAAGAGGGCTTACTGTATGTTATTGACATAAGTGGGAATTATAAAGTTGAAAGATTTTTGCCTTTTGAAATTTATTCGGGGTTGCCGAGGTTTCCCTTCCAAAAACTTTGCCGCTTATATAATATCTATCCTATGGCAGGGATATATAAAGCGATATGTGGAATGTATAGTGTTTGTTTGGGGTATAAAAAAGGAGGTGAGGTATGAGTAT
>CAYRSH010000043.1:0-13678 GCA_964426895.1 uncultured bacterium | reverse complement strand
AAACATCCCTCAGCTGAACACATTGAGGATGTAAGCCCTGAATCCTTCAACTTCATATTATACATCCGCGAAAGTTTTATCGCGTGCTATTCTTTAAACTCCATCCATCAATCAACTCGTACAAACCGTTGGTAATGATATAAGTTCTAACATCTTCCAAAAAGTTTTTTGCGTATTTATTCAAATCCTTAACCAAGTATGCAATTTTATTCCCCAGTAGGAATATTCCGGATGGGTAATCTATGATTGAGGTTATAAAAGCGTTTAAAAGCATTCTCTTTTCAATTTCGTCTTTGGAATATATATACAAATTAGCATAAAGCAAAGGTGTCCAAGAGGGATATATTTTTTGGGTAATATTTGTTATTTCCCATATGTCCAAAAGAATAACCTCCAAAATGGATTTCATTACGGGTGTTAAATCTTCTTTGGAAACAGCGCTAATCATTTCTATGAGTTTATCCCTATCACCCTTGCCCACCTTCCAGTTTAAATATTCCTTTATAACCCTCCCCATATTATCCTCCGAGAAATTCCAAACTACGGAATCCGTTATTACCGATAATTTCACGGAAACCTCAAATATTAATGGATAGAACAGTTTTGCTTTCAACCCTCCGCCTTTTAATAGTTGTATTCCCACATCAAAGCATACCCTTAAATATTCATATACCTTTTCCCTACTTTTTAAATGCGCTATGTAGTTTTCCAAAAATGTTATTTCCGGGTCATCCGTTTTTATAAATGCTCCCAAAAATGTGCCCATCCAAACCTTTTTCCAAAGATCCACCTTTAATTTCACATATTCCGGTAGTTCTTTTAATTCTATTAAAGTGTTTGAATTTAAACATAAAGAGGTGTTAACAATACCCAAGAGGGATAGCATTACCCCTTTGCCCTCGGTTTTGGAAGATTCACAAAGGTTTAATATGTAATCCATATACCCGCATATATTTATCCCTTCATCACAAAGGGCGAGCAGTCCGTAAGCAATCCTCAAAGGGT
The DNA here is from genome assembly GCA_964426895.1 of uncultured bacterium. Taxonomy (GTDB): domain Bacteria; phylum Hydrothermota; class Hydrothermia; order LBFQ01; family LBFQ01; genus Caldipriscus. The sequence goes on along the minus strand of CAYRSH010000043.1, from coordinate 12,673 downwards.
TTATGTATTTTTCCCCTTTTATTGAGGAAAGGATATTTTGTATGTGATGCTCATGCACCGGAAAGTCCGGGATTTCTTTAAAAACCAAATATACACCGTTTTTCTTTCCCAAACCCAACCTTTCCATTTCTTCTATGATCTCGGAAGTTTTTTCTTTAAAAATTGCCGATATATATTTCATCGGTACTTTTTCCCAAATGTTTAAACCCAATAAAAAGGGTGCGGATAAACCACTCCTTATTTCCTCATCAAAATTGTAAAATTTCTCATACCTATCCCCTTTTATTATCTCAACGCTATCAAACAATTCCTCAAATTTTACCCCCATGAAATCCAAGAAATCCTTCAAAATTTTTATTTCATAAGTGTTTGTTAAAAATCCGTAAATTGGGAAAAATTTTCTTAAATCCAAAATCTCATATATTTTTACGGGATCGTTTATCACCTCTAAGGGGTTTAACCACATAAGCGGTTTTCTAACGGGAATATATTTAACCCACCAAGGAACCTTTTCCGGTATTTTTGACATGGATGGGAACCTGTATGTAATCAAACCCACATACAAACGAGATATTGGCTTTTTATGAAACATAACACTAAATATTATAACGCGGTTAATTTTGGAATTTAAAAGCCCATATCCCCATTAAACCGAATTATTTGCTTTTTTATTTAATCTTCCTAACCAAATACTCCCCAATTGCCAACGCATCCAAGTCGGAATTAATTAGGGTGAAAATGGCCTGTTCGGGGGTATAAACAATGGGGTATCCGTGCAGATTGAAAGAAGTGTTTAAAACCGCACCCACCCCGGTTTTTTCTTTAAACCTTTTTATTAGAGCATAATATTCCGGGTTGTCGTTCTTAAATACCACTTGTGGCCTTCCGCTTAAATCTCCCTGATGTAAGGCCGCGGGTATCTCATTGTGCGCCCTTGGCCTTGATGGATAACCCAAAATCATATACTTCTCGCTTTTACTCCTCGTAGGAACGATAAAATAATCCTCAAAATCTTCGTCCAAAACAGAAGGTGCAAAAGGCATCCAAAAATCCCTATGTTTTATAGCCCTGTTTATCCTTGAAACCACATTTAAACTCCTCGGATCCGCCAATATAGACCTGTTCCCCAATGCCCTTGCCCCCCATTCCGATTTCCCAAAAAACCTCGCCACAATCCAACCCTCACTTAACAACTCCGCCACATACTCGTGTATGTCCTTTCCAATCCTTTCAATTTTATACTTCTTTTCATCCAAATTCTCAAAAGCCCTTTCAATTTCCACCTGCGAAAACTCCCTCCCAAGATACAAAACACCAAGGGGTTCAGGCTTTATACCGTTTTGAGCGGAGACATAAGCAGCCGCCCCAAAGGCCAAACTCTCATCGCCTGCGGATGGCATTACAAACACATTGCTAAACCTTTCAAGAAAACCAAAGTTTAACTTCACATTCATAAAAACCCCACCCGCAAGCGCTACGGTATCGTATCCACCCTTAATGTTATTAACCCATTCAAAAACCACATCTTCCAAAACCTTTTGCGCAACATATGCGATTACATCAAACCTCACCTTAAAGAAAATCTTCCTAAACAACCTCAAATAATCCCCTTTATAAACCCCACTACGGTTAATAATCCTATCCCCTTTGACCTCAAAGAACTGCCTAACCTTTTTATACACATCTTCCGCCATTTTCCTATCCGCGTAAGGGGCTAAACCCATAACCTTGTATTCGTGGGAAAGTGGTTTCAAACCTAAGTATTCCGTAATCCTCGTGTAAAACTCTCCCAAAGAGTTATATGCCGATATTCTATTTTTCAGGTATAGATTTAAACCTTCGCCCACATAATAAGTACCGCTTATACCGTCCCCAGCCCCATCAAGGGTTATTACAAGGGCTTTATCAAAACCCGAACCGAAAAATGCGGAAGACGCATGTGCTAAGTGGTGTTCAACAAATACCACCTCGGCGTTTATACCCAAACTTTTGAGATTACCCTCAATATACTCCCCCCTTCTGGATATTTTATGTATAAATCTGACTATATCATCCACATATTCGTCGCCCTGCAAAATACTTCTCGGTATGAACCTGTAAATAGTTTGGTATATATTCCTTGGAAAACCGGGATCGGAAAAGTGTTCCGGTAGGAGTGGGGGGGTTAATGTTGCAACGGCAACTTTATCAATATCTTCGGGTTTTAAACCCGAAAGGGATAAAACCTCCTTTATGGCCTCTGTGGGAAATCCCCCCATCTCCTTTTTATGCCATATCCTCTCCTCAGAAACCATCGCTTTTAACTTTCCGTTATCAATCACACAAGCCGTAGCGGTATGCCCGTCGTGGATTCCCAAAATTTTCATCCTATTTCCAGTTCCTCCAACTTCCTCATAATTGATCTAAAAACTTTATAAACCTGTTTTCTAATATCCTCAATTGAACCGTAATTGCGGATTATAAAATCCGCATACTTTAACTTTTCCTCCTGTGGCATTTGATGTTTTAAAATGGCCTTAACCTTTTCCTCTGGAATCCCCCTCTCAACAAGCCTTTTTATCAGTTCCCCTTCCGGCGCCCATACCACAACTATAATATCAAAAGCGTCTTGTACGCCATATTCGTATATTAGCGCGGCATCCACGACGACAATATTGTCGGGTATCTTTTGTATAACTTCCCTTAACCTTTCTATGACCAAAGGCCTTATTAATCTCTCAAACTCTTCCTTGAACTTCTCATCAGAAAAAACCTTATCACCTAAAACCTTTCTATTAACTTCACCGTTTTTTAACGCTTCTGGTAATTTTTTCCTTAAAAACTCTATAACCTTAGGGTGTTTTAGTACTTCGTGTGCCTCTTTATCCGCATCTACTACGGAAAACCCCATTTCCCTTAAAATGTTTGCCACCGTTGTTTTGCCGGAACCCGCATTTCCGGTTAAACCTATAATTACCTTAACATTCATACCACAAGATTTTTAACAATTTTTATAATTTTATTCACCACCTCGTCCTCCGTCATATAAGTTGTGTCTATATAAAATGCGTCCTTTGGTTTTACTAAGGGTGCGGTTTTCCTATTCCTATCCCTTGTATCCCTACCCAATATTTCGCTGCGAACCTCTTCTAATGTTATGTTTATCCCCTTACTTCTAAGGTAGTTGTACCTTCTCTTAATCCTCTCTTCCAAAGATGCGTCCAGAAAAACCTTTACATCCGCATACGGTAAAACCACACTGCCTATATCCCTACCCTCTACAACGGCGTTATCGTTTGCTATCCTCCTCTGAACATCCAAGAGATACTCCCTGATTTCCGTTATAGCGGCTATCTCGGAGGATAATTCGGATATATCCGGTGAATCCAGTTTATCCGTTATATCCTCACCGTTTAAATATGTCCTAATTTCACCGTTTTCATACTTCTGGTCTATGTTTAAACCGTTTAAAAAATCCTTTAAGGCGTTTAAATCGTATATTGGTATGTTTTCTCTTTTGATCGCATAAGCAACCGCCCTATAAATTGCACCCGTGCTCACGGCTTTCAAACCCAATTTTTCCGCAACTTTTTTTGCCACAGTGGTTTTTCCAACTCCCGAGGGTCCATCAATTGCTATAAGCACAACGGTGTATTATACGGTTGTCATAGATTTTAGCGTTTTAACCTTATCAACTTTAAAATTCCCAGTGGGTGAAAAGGGTGATAAGGGAAGTAGAGTTAAAAAATAGGTTGGGATTACACGCGAGGCCGAGTACTATGATAGCCACCTTGGCGAGTAATTTCAAAAGCGAGATTTTTATAGAGAGGGTTTCGGACGGTATGAGGGCTAATGCCAAAAGCGTTTTCGGGGTTATGATGTTAGCCGCTCCAAAAGGCACAGTTTTAAAAATTGAAGCGGAAGGTGAGGATGCGGAAGAGGCGGTTAATGCTTTGATTGATTTGATAAACAGGGGGTTTGATGAAGACTGAGCAGTACATTTTGGGAACATCCTTAGTAGGTGGTAAAGGTGAGGGTTATGTTATTAAATTGAAAAAGGGACAGATTGATAAAGAAAAGATAATAGACATTTTGGAAAAGGTAGTAGAGGAAACAAGGTCGGATAACGATATTATTTCGCAATTTGTTGTTTCGTTTTTAAGCGATGCGGTATTTAAGGATAGGTTGAAGAAACTTTTGGACTTGGGGTTTGATACCGAAACCTCTTTAAAACTTGCGGTAAAGCCTTTAATTGATAGGTTAAAAGGAGAAAACCAAGTATTTGCCATAAGGGCAAAGGAGATAGAAGATATTCTATCCCAGTTGGCGTGTTTTATCCATCTTAACATTGAGGATAACAGGGATTATGTATTTGTAGGGGAAACATTATCCGTAGCCTTAGCATTAAAGTTGAGAAAGCATAGGGTAAAGGGTTGTATCTTGAAGTATTTGAGCAGGGATTCCCATGCGGCTATAATCTTATCAAATGCGGGAATACCCACGGTTGTAGGTATTGACCCCGAAATTTTTGAAGAAGGGGAGTATATATACATTGATGGGGATAACGGTATAGTTTCACGGGAGCCGATTGAGGGTAAAATAAAAGTGGTGCAACACAAAGGGTACAGATTTAAAACACGAAGAGGTGAGGAGGTGGAAATCCTATTAAATGTGGATTTTCCGGAGGATATATATTGGGTGAGAAAGTTTTCCACGGGTGTTGGGTTGTTCAGAACCGAATACCTGTTCTTTATGGAAAAAGACATAGATAGATTAAAGGTTTTCTCAGATGTAAAACCCAAGGTTATAATAAGGGCATTTGATATAGGGGGTGATAAGTTCTCCGGTGATAGATCGCCGTTAAGGTTGTTAAACGAAATGCTCCCAAAGTTTGACGCTTTACTTGATGTGGTTAAAAATTCCGAAAACTTATATATAATGATACCTATGATTTCCTTCGTAGAGGAGGCCAAGGAATTTTACGATTATGTTGTTCTAAAAAAGGGTATAGATAGGTTGGGCTTTATGATAGAAACACCCATGAGCGTTAGGCTAATTGAAAAAATACAAGGGTATGCCAAATTTTTCAGCATAGGAACTAACGATTTGTGGTCGTTATACACGGGTAGGCCGAGGGGTACGGGGAGCATTAAAGAGCAGATAAATGAAGAGTTTGGTAAAGTCTTAATGGAGATTAAGGAAAAAAGTAAAGTTCCCGTTAGCGTATGCGGGGCACTCGCCTCCGACGAAGATGGCTTAAAATTTTTATTGAAGTTGGGTTTTAGGAGTTTCTCCGTTGCGCCCTCGTTTTTTAATAAGGCCGTTGAAATAGTGGAGGGATTTGATGGATAAAGTTAGGGAATTGTTTGTAAGGTTTATATATTTGGACAATTTGGTTGGAGTTGATAAAGAGACCTTTTTGGAAAACTTTGGCAAAGAGGTTGAAGGTGATAGGATAAAGAAACTTGAAAAGTTAATAGATTTTTACATAAGGAATAAAGAGGAGGTTTTAAAAGAACTGTCATATATTCTCGTGGGTTGGAGGGTTGAAAGGCTTTTGGATCTTGATAGATCGGCTATATTGGGGGGTATGTGTGAGATATTAATGGGTGAAAACCCGGATGAGGTAATACCCTCGTATGGAACATTCGCCCGCGTTTTTTCTTCGGATAAATCCCCATCATTCGTGATGGGGGTTCTAAAAAGTTTTAAGGAGGTAATTAAAAAATGAAGGTTTTAATCCTTTTAAAGGATATAGGGTACGAGCCTAAGGATTTTCATACTACGCTTTCCCCCGAAGATTTGGAATATTCGGGGGAATATGAGATTTTAGAGGATATAGATGTGAATATAAAGGTTCAAAAAACCGATATAGGTTATAAAATCCGCATTTCGGGAAAGACAACTATGAAATTTGTGTGTTCCCGCTGCTTGGATGAGTTTGAGAGGGAATATGTATTTGAAGATGAGAACATCTTACGCAAGGGTTATGAGAGTCTGGAAAGACTAAGCGATATGGATGTGGAAACCTTAACAATAGAAAGGGATGAAATAGATGTTTTGCCGTTAATAAGGGATATATTTATAGCAACTCTGCCTATAAACCCCTTATGTTCTGAAAATTGTTTGGGTATATGCCCCGTATGTGGGGTTAAGATGAATGGGGTTCCTCATAACCACAAAAAGGAGGGGATAAAGTTGGGCGATATTATAAATGCCGCAAAAAGGAGGTGAGAAGTGATAAAAGGAGATATTTTATCCGCAATTGTGGAGAGGGATATACATCCTTTGGTAGCGAAGATATTGGTGGATAAGGGTATAAACGACGAGATACTTTTGGAGGTAACATTTAACCCGAGCATAGAAAACTTGGTTCCCCCCGAAATGATGCCCGATGTGGAAAATGCCGCTAAAATAGTGGCAAAGGTAATAGGAAGAAAGGAGAATATCTTGGTTTGGGGACACGACGATGCGGATGGGGTGAGTGGTATTGCAACCCTCATGGATGCTTTAAAAACTTGCGGGGGTAGGGTTTTTTACTATATACCCGATAAGAAAGCACCTGGAGGGCATACCATAAACGACGAAGGCTTGGATTACGCGAGGAAAAACGATATAAAATTGATAATAACAACCGACTGTTGCACCAATGCCCAAGAGGAGATAGATAAAGCGCATGGATACGGTATAGAGGTTATAGTAACCGATCACCATGAAATTCTTGTGGAAAACCCCAACTATCCCCTTATAAATCCCAAGAGGGGAGGGGCTTATCCTTATCTGTCGGGTTCTGCTGTTGCGTTTAAATTTGCTTGGTACTTATTGAGGCTTATGAAACACTGGTCGTTAGAGGATATAATTTCCGAGAAGCCGGAATATTTGGTGTGGGTTTCCTTGGGAATAATAGCCGATAGGATGCCTTTGTTTAGCGAAAACAAGGCTATATATTCCAAGGCCGAGGAAATATTCTTGTCCTATACCTTTCCCTTTGCAAAGGCGTACGAAAACATAAAGGGTAAAAAACCAACGCTTTACGATATAATGAATGTTATAGCATCATCCCGTACGGAGGGTAATAGGCATGAAGGTGTAGAGTTGCTTATAAGCGAGGATATAAACACCGTTGAGGAGATTATGAAAAGGCTCATAACCCTATCCGACCTATGGTATAAGGGTGCGGAAAACCTGTTTGAAAAAATCCTAAGCGAAATATCCGTTTCAAGGCCTTACATTCTTGTGGATTTGGGGAAAAAGGGCTCTGGATATTTGGGATATATAGCAAGCAGGTTGAAGGAAAGGTTTAAAATACCCGTTATAGTACTTGGGAGGAGGAGCGATGGAAAGGTCATAGGGGAGATAAGGGCTCCTCAGGGATTTGATACCCTAAACCTTTTGGAATACATTTCTTGGATGCTTATAGATTATGGAGGGCATAAACTCGCCTCCGGTTTCAGTATGGATGAGGCCTTTTTACCGAGTTTAATGGAAGAACTTGATGAGTTCTTTTCGCAATTGGGAGAGATAGATTACACCGAAGCCTCGGCTGACTTAACGGTTGATGTATCGGATGTAAATGAAAAGTTCTTTAAAGACTTGGGTAAGGTTGGCTATCTGGGTTTAAATGTATTTGTTCTGGTTAAGGGGAAACTCGGCGAGATAAACAATCACTTACTCGGCATTAGGGTTATAGATGATCACGGGTACTTGGGTTTGTATTCGCAGGATACCATAGCAAAAGTCCTTATTCAAACAACACAGGACGGGCTAAAAATAGAAGAGTTAAAGCGTGCCGAGTGATTTTATTAATTATCCTCTCTTCCCTTTTACCGGATAGCGTAAAGGTTGCCCTTTTTGGTGGAAGCCTTATAAAATCCGCAAGGATAAAGGTTGGGGGAAAAATTTTTAAAATTTCGGTAGAAGGGGGTTTTATATATGTAAATGGGGTTAAAAAGAAGGTTTTCCATACAGAAAATCCTACATTCATTGAACCTGTGGAGGGCAAGTATAAAGGTGTAGTTGAATTTACATACATTGATGGGGGTATTAGGGTTATAAACAAGGTTCCCCTTGATGATTACTTGGCATCAGTTGTGGCTTCCGAATCCGGAGATGCACCATTGGAGGCTTTAAAAGCCCAAACGATTTTGGCGAGGACTTTTTTGGTCAGGTGGGGATTAAGACACGGTTATGCCCATACCTGCGATTCGGATCACTGTCAGGTTTATTTGGGTTTTGATAAGGTTAAACCTATACACTACAAGGCCGTAAAGGAAACGGAAGGGGAAATATTGTCGTATGAGGGGAAACCGGTAGAGGTTCTATTTCACGCATCGTGCGGTGGATGGTTTTGCGAGCCCAAGTATATTTGGAAAGGTGGTAGGGATATTCCGTATTTTTGGACGGGTGAAGATCCCGATTGTTTTAAGGATGAGGACGAGCATTACACTTGGAAGGTTTTCGTCCCTTTGAAAACTTGCCCATATGTTAAGAGGATACCCGGAACTTTAAGGGCTTATATAATGGTTTTAGATGGGGATACACTATACGCTTATGATTTCCGGGAAAAATTCGGCTTACCCAGTGCCGTATTCGCCTATTGGTGCACTTCAACCGGTGTTATATTCATAGGTACGGGTAGGGGACACGGGACGGGTTTATGCCAAAGGGGGGCCATGTTAAAGGCTAATAGGGGATGGACATATAAAGAGATATTGGAATTTTATTACAAAGGGGCGAGTGTTGTGAGGATTAGGTAGATTTTTTTGCCTCTTCTATCATTCGCAGGAATTCTTTCTCGTCAATAATTGTTATACCGAGTTTTTGGGCCTTTTGCAGTTTTGAACCCGGATTTTTTCCAACAACCAAATAATGAACCCTCTTGGAAACCGTATCCGCGGTTTGACCACCGAGTTCTTCCACCATCTGTTTGGCTTTATTCCTCGGACAACAATCAAGTTCTCCGGTGAAAACAAATACCTTACCGGATAGAGGGCCCTTTTTCTCCTCACCGTAATACACCTCCACCCCGTATTCCAACATCTTTTTAATTGAATTCCTATTCCTTTCATCGGAGAAAAACCTAACAATTGCGTTTGCCGTTTCTGGACCTATACCCTTAATTTTCATTAATTCAAATTTTGAAGCGTTCATAAGAGATTCCAAATTTTTAAACCTTTCGGCAAGCAGATTTGCCGTAGCCTCTCCAACCCCCGGAATACCCAAAGCGTGTATAAACTTATCAAGCCTTATCCTCTTAGACCTTTCAATGGCTAAGATTAACTGTTCGGATGATATATCGGAAAAACCGGGCAATCTCTTTAAATCCTCTTTTCTCAAATTAAAAATATCCGCTATATCCTTTACCAGTCCCTTCTCCACAAGTAACTTTGCCGTTCTTTCGCCCAAGCCTTCTATATCAAACGCTTCCCTCCTCGCCAAATGCTTTATACTCGCGGATAATTTTGCCGGACAGGATAGGTTTAAGCATTTTAAAAACGGACCTTCCCGCGCCACTTCACCACCGCATACGGGACACTTATCGGGGATTTCTATATCCCTTTCGTTTCCCGTCCTGAGTTCTTCTATGGGTTTTATTATTTGGGGAATCACATCACCCGCCCGTGAAACTATTACCGTATCCCCGATTTTTACATTTAACTTTTTCAGTATATCAACATTGTGTAATGTTGCACGTGAAACAATTGCGCCACCTATTTCAACGGGCTGCAATTCCGCAACAGGGGTTATTATTCCCGTTCTACCCACCTGCCAGACTACATTTAGGAGTTTTGTCGTTTTTTCACGGGGTTTAAACTTTGCGGCAAAGGCCCATCTCGGCGCACGGGCTGTATATCCGAGTTTATCCCAGAGTTCCACATCATTAACCTTAACCACCATACCATCCAATTCGTACGGATACGCATCCCTACTTTCTTCCCATTTTCTATATACCTCCAAAATCCCTTCCAAAGTCTTTACAACTCTCGGCTTTGGGACTTTAAAACCCAACTTTTCCGCCCTTTCCAAAAATTCCGATTGTTTTTCAAACTTTATCCCGCTCAATCCGAATCCCCAAACTATAAATTCCAAAGGCCTTGAAGCCGTAATCCTGCTATCGAGTTGCATTAAGGAACCCGCTGCTGCGTTTCTCGGGTTTGCAAAGGGTTTTTCACCCTTGTTTATCAGCTCCTCGTTTAACCGTTTGAAATTCTCTTTTGATATAACAACCTCTCCCCTTATTTCAATGCTTATGTCTTCAAACAAACGGAGGGGAATGGTTTTTATGGTTTTTGCGTTTGGGGTTACATCCTCACCCGTATATCCATCCCCCCTTGTTATTGCTTTAACCAATACACCTTTTTCATACACCAACTCCAAGGATGTACCATCAAATTTTGGTTCTATGCAAAATTCCACCTCATCCCCGGTCATCCTTAAAATTCTGTTGTAAATCTCCTTTATTTCCTCCTCGTTTCTCGCATCTTCAAGGGATAGCATGGGTAAAGAGTGTTTTACATTTGGGAATTCCTTCCTTGGGAGTGCCCCTACCCTTTGGGTTGGGCTGTCCGGTGTTATGAGTTCCGGGTACTTCCTTTCAAGTTCTATAAGTTTCCTCTTCAACTCATCGTATTCGGCATCCGAAACCAATGGATTGTTCAAAACATAATAGTAGTAATCGTATTTCCGTATGAGTTCCCTTAACCTTTCTACCTCTTCAACCACCTCCTTTGGAACGGCCATAATTGGGAATTGTAAAGGGGTATATTTTTATCTCTACCACCTTATATACAAAATCCTGTTTCTTGGGTCTTCGCTTATAAAAAGTCCAAGGGGATTATAGGCGCTATCGCTTTTTATGAACCCCATAACCCCAAACTTATCCGTCCCATAATCAAAAACGCCGTTCCCGTTTCTATCAAACCATAGGGTTACGGTATCCGATAAACCCTTAACAACATAAACGCTATCATAACCAACCGGAGGTATATCCCCTATCATCCCGGAAAACTTTTTAAAGTAAGCATTCCCAAGGGAAACTATTTTTAAACTATCTCCTAAGGGTATAATTCTTCCCAAGTGGAAAACATCGGGATAATCGTAAATTATTGTATCATTTCTTATAAGCAACCCATCCCAGAAGCCTGATACTAAGTCTAAACTCAACCAGTTAGGGCTATCGTTTCCCTTATATATCCTTGCATAAATCACATCGCATTTGAGAACTATTAAGGTATCAATATCTGTATAGTATATCCAAATCCCTTCCCTCTCCTCGTAGAGATGATGCGGAATTGCCATGGTATCCACACCGTCGCAGAGGAATTTAAATGAATCCACGAGGTCTTGATAGACTTCCCAATATACCCTTATAACCTTACCGCTGTCTATGTATTCAACACTATCCAGGGAAACATAGTCCGGTGGAGGGCATTCCTCACCCCTCTTTTTACACCCAAAAAGCGCCAATACAAGCAAAGAGAAAACCAAAATCAACCTTTTCATCTTACAACCTCCTTTTTAACTTTCCCATCAAAAACTATGAAATAAACCCCTTTACTACCCTTAAACCCCCTCTCCTCCCCTTCATAAACCAACCTACCCTCAACATCATAAACCATTATTTTCCTTTCCCCTTTACCCTTAAATGTCAAATCCTTTCCCCTATTAAACCCAAAAGTTATATCACCTGCCCATCCACCATAAACCGTATCCGATGGAATACTCGCATTACCATCGTAATCATACGCGATAACATAAAAACCGTACATCTCACCTTTGTTGATGAGACCTAAACTAAAAGTCGTATCCACTCCAACATTCGGACAACCCCCTCTACTCGGGTCATCCACAGAAAACCAGCAAGCCCTGTAATTCATTAAATCCGCATCTTCGTTTGGAGACCATGCAACCTCAACAAGCCTATAAACGGTATCAACCCTTACAACCCTTATGTTCCTCGGCCTTACAGGTGGAACCTTTTCCCATCCCCCCGGATAGATTATGTAAGGCCCCTTATCCTTCGCAAATAAAGACCACCTATCTGGATAATTTACATCGTAAACCGTCCACCTCGCCCTCTGTATAGGCCATGTATATATCACATAACCGCTATCCGCACGATAGTTAGTATTGGGAGGTATTATCCTTATATACCCGGAATTATATGTTATCGCAATGAATGATAAATCGGGTGTGCGATATAATATATCTTGTATTAGATCTTTACCCAAAGGGGGAACAAACGCAACCCTTTCCTGATGTAGGTGTTTGCAACCGGTTGGACTGTAATCCCCTTCAACATATGCCTCAACCTTTAAATTTCCAAATGGTGTTGGAATATTAACACTCTCATCAAAAACCGCTATACTACTTCCGGTAGTCAATAGGGTATCGTAGAGTTTTCTTCCAAGCATATCCCACATCCTTAACCTTATACTTTTGCCCGCATAAGGACGCTCTTCTCCACCCCAAAGAAAATGGGGAACTCTCCAAAAGAAGTAAATTTTGATGTTTACCATAGTGCTATAATGATAGTTATGTATTACATAAGATATTAAACCCAGGGAAAAGTTTTCACATCTCGGGGAATAACCCGATGGGAAATCCTTTCTTAAAGCATACTGTTTGTTCCACCAGTTGTCAAAATCCAGGTTATCCTCCAACAACCTACCACCCACTATACTCCTCGCTATGT
>CAYRSH010000042.1:12004-13970 GCA_964426895.1 uncultured bacterium | reverse complement strand
CTAAAACCTTGTAAAGTTCAACAATTCGGGGCATATGTAGGTATTATAAGGTTGATTTTCGAAAAACTAAACCTCACCTAAGTATGACCTTTTCAACCTCACCCCCAACTATCTTGAAGAAAACCCCTTTGGTTGGCTTATTAACCCTCCTACCCAAAACATCGTAAAATGTGGCGCCTTTATGCGTTGATGTTTTCTTAAATTCGCTTACATTTGTAAAGGCAATTGTGGGTGTTGCATGCCACGCATCCCCACCTCCCGTAGAACCGTTAACCTTTCTCCACGCTATATGAACCCTGAAATCACCCGGTGAGGCATACCTAACAATCGAACTCAAAGCATATGGTTCAAGCATATTACCCATATCAACCTTCAAATCCTTGGTATCCCATGCGTCAAGGGATGCGCCAAGCCAGTTTGTCCAGGAAAGGGTGCTATCCGGATAGGAAACCCAAACCCTCAAAACTCCAAAACGCGTATTAAGCGAATCGTATAATACGCTTAAAATTATCCTTCCCTCATTTGGGGCATAGGCCACGGATGGAGAACGGTAAGGTCTATTGTTCAAAGAGTCAAATATAACTGTGGTCCAAATGGTGGTATCTATTCCTTTGTCCATCAAAACGGCATAGGCATTTGGTCCGGCGGTTTTCCTGCTGAAAGCCATTAAGAAAACGCTATCAAAGGGGGTTGAACATGTGCGGCGGCAATAAAAGGTATTGCTTATAGGTCCCGTTAGAGAGTCATATCCGCTTGTAGAACCAAACCACCACAATTTAAAAGTATCCGGAGAACTCCCCCATTCAGCATACATAACATAATACTTGTTATCCGCCCCAGTAAGTGGGTCTGTGGCGTCGTTGATCTCTATAAACGAAAAGAAAGTTCCCCTATTAGCCCCTTTCTTTGAGGAAGCCCAGAAAAACCGGGTTTTTGAAGGCCCGGAGTTCCAACTCCTCACATATGTCCAAGTGGCACCCCTATTGGAAGATTTATAAAAATCTACATATCCGGTTGGATCCAACAGCATCGCAAATACATAAGTCGTCGTGGGTTCGGAGGCAATAACGGCGGTTTCGTATACCCACGATGGGTCGCTAACTTGAAAAACACCTTGTGTTCCGGAAACCGTAGAACATCCGGAAGATGTTTGAAATCTCATAACCGCTACGGTATCCGCCGAGTAATTTCCAAAGGAAGATTTTCTACCGAAGGTGAAAATCACATAAAGATAATTGTCCGTTGGGTTTATGTTTAAGAAAGGTTCAAATATTCCCTTTGTGGGATTTGTAGAATACAGATTTCCAACATAAAGCCAAGTGTTTCCACCATCCGAGGAACAGAATATGTGTAATGTATCGTTGTTTGATACACCATCCGATGATGAATAAACATACCATAGGTCGTTAAAGGAGTTTATTCCTATGCCAACCTTGTGTTCAAAACCGGAATTGTGGCCGGAACTTACCTGGTTGTTAAACCAATTAACAGGAGCCCTAAAATTGAAATCCGCCTTTGGTATTGGCTTTGGGTATATGTTGAGTTTGAGGGAGTTTAAAGGATTGTTTATGCTTATATTTGTAGGAACCCTTTTCATAGTGTTTAAGGGTTCCGCCTCAAACCTTCCGGCAAATTGGGCTAAAGAAACTATCCAGATCATGGTAGGGGTATTATAAGGTTGAAACGGTTTATGTAGTTATACCCTCTTGCTCTTAGGATAAATAATATTGGTAAGTCTTGGAGCCAAAGCGAATAAAAGTGTCCCTACAAGGGCGGTGCCAAATATAAAGGGTATGGACAACATCTTAACCGTGGGATCAAAAGAGGATAGTATGACGGAAAATTCACCTCTGGGTACAAACGAAAGGGATGTCCTAAGCCTCGCCTTTTTCTTCATACCATAAAAATATGCAGATATATAGGTTGAAACGATCTTTGAAATTATGCCAAATAGTGTGAGTAATAT
>CAYRSH010000042.1:6972-11904 GCA_964426895.1 uncultured bacterium | reverse complement strand
CAGATATATAGGTTGAAACGATCTTTGAAATTATGCCAAATAGTGTGAGTAATATCACAAAAATACGCCAACGGAGAGTTCTTTTAAAGAAAAAAATTGACGCTCAATATTTTCCTTAATACGGGTTTCGGGAACTAAAACACCGAGTAAAAAAGCCCCCAAGGCCTCCGAAATCCCGAACTCCTTAAACAGAAAGCCAATGAGCATAACTAACCCGATTATGAAAAATGAAAAACTTTCATTCTCTGAAATTGCGTTCATCCAGGAATTCAGCCTCGGTAATACAAAACGGTAGAGTGTGTAAAAAACCGCAAGTACAATTAATAACTTTAAGAAAATCGGAAGAAACATTTCAAACTGCAATCCTCCCATTTCTTGTAAAGGGATCAATAGCGATAGTATTATAATGGACACCAAGTCCTCAAAAATCAATATTCCTATTAACAGTTCCGCTTCGGGTGATGCAAGCCTTTTAAAATCCGTTAATAGTTTTGCAATTATTGATGTACTCGTTGGATAAAACACACTTGCTAAAATTAAAGAAGTTATCGGGCTCAAACCGAACAGAAGTCCCAAAAGAAAAGCGGGTATAAAATTTAAAACAAAATCCACTATCCCAAGCTTCCATATAAAAAACACATTTTTCAACCTCTCAAAGGTATATTCCAAGCCTATGAAGAAAAACAAAAGAATCATACCCAGTTCTTTGAAGAACACTATGAGAAAATTTTAGCCAGGAAACCGACGAATAGAAAGGAAATTATTGTCGGTATTCCGAACCTTTTAAATCCGTATGCGGCGAAAAACATAAAAATGAAAAGCAAAGCGAGTTTAATAAAGGCTAAGGAAGAATGGTCACCCATATGCTATAACCTCAATGGGTACAATCCCCACAATATTTTAAGAAGTTGTTTATCTGTTCCCTCGTCCCCACCACCACAAGTATATCACCCTCCTTTATTACGGTTTTGTGCGGATCGGGATTCACTATCATGTCCTTTCCCCTAAGTATCGCCAATATTGATGTACCCGTTCTTTCCCTTATTTGGGCATTTACGAGGGTTTTATTTACAAGGTTGGAGTTTTTACCAACTTTTACCCACTCCATAACCATTTCCTTCATTATAAACTCCATTCTCTCGGGGGATACGGATTGATAAGTAGTTCCGGCAAGCAAAAACCCCAAATCTTTGGCCTCATCCTCCGTTAAGGATAAAACACATTTGGGTTCTTCCTCCTCAGGCTCTATTATGTAAATCTCCCTCCTTCCCGTATTGTGGATAATAAGGGTTATCTCCCATCCACTTTGTAATTCAATGGTATATCTCTTCCCTACGCCCGGCAAATCCGTTTCCCTAAGTTTCATTTTCTCCCTTTACTTAACAAGGGCAATTTCCAACATTTCCTTAAACCCCTTAATTTCCGATAAAGCCCTTTCCACTACAAATTTTATCTTACGATCCCTTTTCATCTTTGGGACATCGGGAACTATCCCAAAGTTTGCGTTCATGGGTTGAAAGTCGCTTTTCGGCGTAGTTATATAATGTATTAAAGCACCTATCATGGTATGTTTTGGGGGAACAACGGGTTCCAAACCCAAGGCCATTAAAGATGCATTCAATCCGGCCAAATGGCCACCCGCTATCGCGGGAACATAACCCTCCGTACCCGTTATTTGACCGGCGAAAAGGATCCTCGGTTCCTTTTTAAGTTGTAGTGTCGGTAGTAAAAGTTTTGGGCTGTTTATATATGTATTCCTATGAACTGCCCCATATCTCAAAAATTCCGCATTCTCCAAACCCGGTATCATCCTAAAAACCCTTTTTTGTTCCGATATTTTCAACTGTGTTTGAAAACCCACCAAATTCCAAGCCTTTCCCTCGGAATCCTCCCTCCTCAATTGAACCACAGCGTAGGGTAGTTTTCCCGTTCTCGGATCTTCTAAACCAACCGGCCTTAAAGGCCCGTATAAAAGGGTTTCGGGGCCTCTTTTCGCCATAACCTCTATCGGCAAACAGGACTCAAAATAACATACATCCCTTTCAAACTCCTTAGGTTCGTGAATCTCCGCATTTACAAGCGCTTCCCAAAAGGCCATATATTCTTCTTTTGTCATAGGGGCGTTTAAATATGCCGAATCGTCATAACCGAACCTGTCTTTAAAGTATAGTTTTTCGTAGTTTAAGGAATCCCCATCAACTATGGGAGATTGTGCATCGTAAAAGAAAAGATATTCTTCGCCTATTAGCTCACCAATGGCTTCGGCCAAAGCGTCCGAGGTTAAAGGTCCCGTTGCTATTACAACAATTCCATCAGGTATTTCCCTTATCTCCTCGTTTATAAACCTTATATTCGGATGACTTTTTAAGGCCCTTTCAACCTTATCGGCAAAGCACCACCTATCAACCGTTAAGGCTTTTCCTCCCGGAATTTCGCATTCATATGCAAATTTTATCAATGGGGAATCCAAAATTTTTAACTCTTCTTTTAACAAACCCGGCGCGGAAAATAAATCCTTGGATTTTAAACTGTTTGAGCAAACCAATTCGGCGGGTTTTCCTGAAGTGTGGGCGGGTGTCATTTTCTTAGGCCTCATCTCGTATAAAATCACCTCAACCCCCATATTCGCAGCAACGAGTGCAGCCTCACTACCCGCCAAACCCGCCCCTATTACGGTAATCCTTTTCACAATGGGGATTTTAAAGGCGTAAAATTTCTTTTAAAACCTCCACCTCGTCGTATTTGCCCTTTAAAAGTTCGGAAATTTCCTCTGATAAAGCGGAGAATTCCTCTTTCCTCCCGTACATCTCCAAAACCTTTTCCGCCACCCTTTCCGGTTTTATGTGTTGAACAAATTCCGGATATACTTTCCTTTTCAAAACTATATTCGGAAGGCTTATATAGGGTATTTTCAGCACAATCCTACCAATCCAATATGTTAATTCCGAGACCATATAAAGAACCACCGCGGGTTTCCCCTCAATAGCCGCCTCCAATGTTGCGGTACCCGAAGATGAAACCACAACATCGCTAACCCTTATTACATCCCTTCCCCTACCTATGACATAATGTGTATCGGGCAAGTCAAATGCGTAATCAAAGGGTATGGAAAACAGGAAATTGGCCTCTGGCAAAAGTTTTTTTATAAAACTCGCTATCTTTATCATACGGGGTAAAAGCCTCCTAACCTCGTCCTTCCTTGAACCGGGTAAAAATCCTATCACGGGTGGGTTTATCCTTATCTCCTTACCTCCCTTATTCTCCTTAACGGCGGGGTGTCCTACAAAAAACGCATTAACACCATAAGACCTTAAAAAATCCTCCTCAAATGGAAGGATACACAAAACCGCATCAAATAACCTCAAATCCCTAACCCTCCACTTCCCCCAAGCCCAAACCTGTGGGGATATGTAATAAACCACATTTTTCCCCTTCCGTTTTAGATACTTTAAAAGCGGTAGGTTAAAACCCGGAAAATCAACCCCTATTATTAAGTCCGAACTCAAAGTGTATTTTAAAACTTTCCTTTTAACTTTATTTATTTCGCTTAACCTCGTTATAGCCTCTTGAAAGCCCACAACGGATATGTTTTCGGGATTTTCCACTATCTCAACACCTTCATTTCTAAGGTTTTCCCCTCCAAGGGCGTAAAAATGCCAACCAAAAACCTTTAATTTTCGGACCAAATATGCGGCATTTTTATCCCCGGAAACCTCGCCGGTTGATATAAAAACCCTCAAATTTTTAGGTTTTTAAACTTAACCTTTGTTGTATCCGTAACTATTAAGAGGACAAAGTTTTCCGTATTAAAGTATTTCCGTGCGGTTTCGTTAATATCGTTTAAGGTTAATGACCTTATCTCATCAATGTCCTTGATCCAAAACATATTTGGCAGTTTGTATTCGTATTGCGTGGATATTAAACCCGCTATTTGGGAATATGTTTCCGACAACCTCGCTATATAACCGTTATAAAAACTCTTGGCTGCGTTTAATTCCTCTTCCGTAAAGCCCTTTTCCTTCGCCTCCTTTATGAGTTCTACCAGGGTATTAACGGCATCTTCGGATGTTTCAACCCTTGTTTGCAAACCCGCTATAAAAATTGAAGGGTAATTCTCCTCTTTCCAAACGATGTTGGGCATAACATAGGAATATGCCGAGTAAGCATATCCCTTTTCAACCCTTATTTTTTTCAAAATCCTGCTTGAAAATCCGGAACCGCCCAAGATGTAATTTGCCACACGCACCTTGTTATAATCCGGAGAATTGCGTTGAACATCCACTGGAAAGGCCAACCTGATATATGCCTGATTTATACCATCCATATGGAATATTTCAACTTTCTTTTCCCCTTTTGGCTTCGGTATATCCGGGAGTGAAATCTCCCTATTTTGCCAATTCCCAAAGAACTTCTCAATTTTCCGTATAGCCTCTTCGGGTTCTAAACTTGAAACCACCACAACATAGGAAAGGTTTGGTAGCCAATAGTTTTTATGGAATTCCTTAACATCATCCAAGGTTATTTTCTCAACGCTTTCAATATAACCATCCGTTGGGTGTTCCATAGGGGTACCTTCATAAACCAGTTCGTCCAGTTTAACAGATGCTACATAGTTTGGATTGCTTAAATTGTTTTTTAAACTTGAAATCTGCCTCCTCTTTTCCCTCTCAAACTCCTTTTTAGGAAATGTAGGATACATGACGATTTCGGATACTATGGAGAGGAGGCTGTCCGCATCAGGGGTTAAGCATTTGGCCGTAATTTCCGTTCTCGTTTTACCCACGGATACATTGAAGTGCGCCCCGAGGCTCTCTATGTATTCCGCTATTTGCTCGGAGGTTTTTGTTTTTGTACCCTCATCCACCAAAGAACCCACAAGGTTTGCCAATCCCTCCTTACCCTTGGGATCCAAAACCGAACCCGCCTTTAAAA
>CAYRSH010000042.1:0-6872 GCA_964426895.1 uncultured bacterium | reverse complement strand
AGGTTTGCCAATCCCTCCTTACCCTTGGGATCCAAAACCGAACCCGCCTTTAAAACCAATTCCATATAAAATATAGGCAGTTTATCCTTCTTTACCGCTATTATGTGTAGGCCGTTTGGTAGGGTTTTTTCAACGGTTTTTATTTCGGGTACGGTTAAGGGTTTTACCTCCTTTTGGATTTCTTTTCTCACAGCACCCTCCTCCGTTGTTGCACAAGAAATTATAATTGGCAAAAAGAATAATAGCCTTTTCATGCCCTTTCAAAGGGGAAACCGAGCGCTTCAAGTAACCTATAAGCCAACTCGTCATTCTTAGCGGATGTAACTATTGTTATGTCCATTCCAAAAACCCTTTGAACCTTATCAATGTCTATCTCGGGGAATGCGGTGTGTTCGTTCAAACCGAAGTTATAGGAACCCCTACCGTCAAAACCGTCCTTGGGCAAACCCCTAAAATCCCTAACCCTTGGCAATGCGAAGTTTATAAGCCTTTCAAGGAAATCATAAGCCCTCCTTTTCCTCAAAGTGACCTTTAAACCTATGGGCATGCCCTCCCTAACCTTAAATTGTGCCACCGATTTCCTCGCCCTCGTGATTACGGGTTTCTGACCGGTTATAATGGCCAGGTCTTGGGCCACGATTTCTAAGGATTTGGGGTCTTCAACCGCCTCCCTACCCCAACCCACATGCACTACAACCTTTTCTATTCTTGGTACCTCCATAATGTTTAAATTTAACTCCTCGGCCAGTTTCTTCCTTATCTCGTTCTTATACCTCTCGTACAAAGCCATAGTGGGAATTCTAAGGCCGTTTTAATACCCTCACAAAGGCCTTTGCGGATGCCATGCTCCCATCCTTCAACCTTACCTTTGCTATTATTACGGCCTTTCCGGGCTTTAAAGCCGTAAAAACCCCATCACCCGATATATCCCCTACGCCCTTTGGTAGGGTTTGCCAATCAACAGAAATATAATCCCCTGAAACTGAAAACTTTATAGCCTCCCCAACCCTTAAAATCGCCATTTTGGGGGAAATATGAACTTTGCTTTTTCCCTCAACTACCAATGGTATTGGGAATTTGTCCAAAACCCTATCACCTTTAACTATATGAACCTGTAATATCCCCCTTCCTTCCGAAAGTCCTTCCAAGGAATCCCCTATAACCTTTGCCAGCCAAGGGGGTTTTACCAAAAAATAAACTTTAAAGTCTTTTGGAAATCCGAATTCCGGAAGTTTTATCTTTTCACCCACTCGCAAAAATATGGGCTCCGGCCTTTCAAACCCCTTAGGGACAACCCTTATAACAAAACCCCTATTTATATCCCCCTTTCCGCATAAAATTATTGATATACCAACGCTTTTGGCTATTAAGGTATCACCCCTTAATTCAACCGCATCACCTTCCTCAACCTTACACACAACCCCCCTATTTTTGAAAAACCTCCATCTTGGAAAGTTTCCGAGTAAAAGCGTATCACCTTCATATAAGGTTATGGCCTTTGGTGTTATGCTTAATAGAACCAACATATAGTATTAGATTCGCCGATGTTCCTACCCGTTTAGTATTTCCAACTGCCTTTCAATACCCGAAAGTTTTGCCTTTAATGTTTTGTATTTCTCCCTTTCATTTTCAACTACATGTTTGGGCGCTTTATGGACAAAATCCGAAGAAAGTTTTTTCTCCACCTTTGAAATGACCTTTAACAACTCTTCCCTTTCCTTATTCAATTTTTGGACGACTTTATCCTTCTGCTCCCTTGTAAGCCCGATATAAACTTCAACCCTTGAAGGGATCTTCACCCAGATCTCGGCATCCTTGTTTTCCGCACCCGCCAAAAATACGAAAATTTCATCAACATCACCCTTATAAGGGGCGCTTTTTATACCAACCAAATCCTTTATAGACCTGAAAACCGTTATGGCCTCTTTCAAATCCTCAAAGTATCCATATTCGTCGGGATATTCGTATTCCCTCCTCGGCCATTCCGTTTTCATAAGGGTTAATTCCTTGTTTTTTAGGGGCAAAGTCTCGTATATGGCATCCGTGATGAAGGGCATAATGGGGTGTGCCAATTTTAAAGAGTTTATCCATACATAGAGTAATACATCCAAAGCCTCTTTATCGCCCTCTTTTATGTAAGGCTTTGAGGCCTCAACCAACCAATCCGCAACATTACTCCAAATTAGGTGGTATAGGTTTTTAACATAACCGTCAAACTCGTAATTTTCAAGGTTTTTGGTTATAACATCAATGTAATCCCCGAGCATATGCAAAGCCCACTTTTGATAGGGTTTTGTGGGTTTAGGTTTCCTCAACTCAACCTCTCCTCCAAGGTACATATTTATCAGCCTGTTTATATTCCACATCTTGTTTGCAAAGTTCCTCCCAACCAAGAGTTGGTTTTCGTCAAACCTTATATCCCTACCCTCTGGTGTTAAACTCATAACACCAAACCTAAGACCATCGGCACCGTATTTATCCAAAAGTTCAAACACATCCGGAGAGTTTCCCAAACTCTTTGAGAACTTCCTACCATACTTATCCCTTAACAAGCCGTGGAGATATAGGACTTTAAAGGGGACTTTACCGGTGAAGAATAGACCCGCCATAACCATACGGGCGTCCCAGAAAAACAGTATATCCCATCCGGATTGTAGGAAATGGGTTGGGTAGAAGACCTTTAAATCTTCCGTTTCTTCCGGCCATCCAAGGGTTGCAAAGGGCCAAAGCCAAGAGGAAAACCAGGTATCTAAAACATCTTCATCCTGCTTTAATTCAACCCTTTCACCGTAATGTTTTTCCGCCTTTTGAAGTGCCTCCTCGTAATTCCTACCCACAAATACTTCCCCATCCGGCCCGTAATATGCGGGAATTCTATGACCCCACCATATTTGTCTTGATATACACCAATCTTTAACATTTTCCAGCCAGTTTTTATAAACCTTACCGAACATTTCCGGAATGATTATCAACTCCCCTTTATCGTATGCTTCCAATGCCTTTTCCGCCAAGGGTTTCATCTTTACAAACCATTGAAGGGATGGTAATGGTTCTATTACCGTAGAGCACCTATAACACCTTCCCGGCGAATAGATGTGTTTTTCAACCTTTTCAAGCAATCCGGTATCCGCAAAGGCTTTAACGATTCTATCCCTCGCCTCAAACCTATCCAGGCCCTTCCACTCCCCACCGTTCTCGTTTATTTTCCCATCAAAACCTATTACCTGAACCTTGGGGAGTTTGTGCCTTTCGCCTATCTCCCAATCGTTGAAGTCGTGGGCGGGTGTAATCTTTACAGCACCCGTTCCGAACTTCATATCAACCGTTTCGTCGGATATTATGGGTATTTCGGGATATACCTCCTTGCCCTCCGTATCAACCCTTTTACCCACAAACGGAAGTTTAACCTTTTTACCTATCAGACCCTTATACCTCTCATCCTGCGGATTTACGGCAACGGCCACATCCCCAAGGTATGTTTCGGGTCTTGTGGTGGCGACGACTATATAACCCCCCTCGGTTAAGGGATATCTCAAATAGTATATATAACCGCTTTCTTCCTCCCTTTCAACCTCATCGTCCGCCAACGCGGTCCCACACCTCGGACACCAGTTTATAAGCCTATAACCCCTGTATATCAACCCAGATTCGTATAACCTAACAAAAGCCTCTATAACGGCCTTACTATAACCATCGTCAAGGGTAAACCTTAACCTATCCCAATCCGGAGAAATCCCGAGTTTTTTTAAGGATTCAATTATCAGATTACCGTATTTTTCCTTCCATTCCCAAACCCTTTTGATAAACTCTTCCCTTCCCAACTCCCACCTGGTTTTCCCTTCTTTTTTTAGTTCCCTTTCAACAACATTTTGAGTTGCAATTCCGGCGTGATCCGTTCCGGGTTGCCATAGGACATAATAACCCGTCATCCTCTTAAACCTCGCAACGACATCTTGAATGGTGTTATCAAGGACATGACCCATATGGATGTTTCCGGTTACATTTGGTGGAGGCATCATTATTGTGAAAACCTTTTTACCCTTAGCCTCTTCAACCGTAGCCCTAAAAACCTTAGCATCAAGCCACTTTGAGTATAAGAGTCTCTCCCACTTCTTAAAATCGTAAGTTTTTTCTATTTCTTTCACGACTTGGGATTTTAAACCCGTTAAACCTTCTCCTCGGCTATCTTGTTTAACTTTTCAACCAACTCGGGTAATGCATCCTCCCATTTGGAAACAATTCCGTAATCGGAAATCGTAAATATTGGGGCCTCGGGGTCTTTATTGATTGCTATAATGTTTTTTGATGTCCTCATCCCCGCCTGATGCTGTATAGCCCCGGATATGCCAATGGCAAAATAAACCAAGGGGGAAACCGTCTTACCGGTTTGTCCAACCTGATGGGAGTGATCAACCCAACCCGCATCAACCACGGCCCTTGAAGCTCCGTTTGCAACCTTTAATCCCGTGGCCTTTGCCAAGGCATCCCTCAATGCTATTATCCATTTGTGATAGTTTTCGGGACTTCCCATGCCCCTACCACCCGATACCACGATGTCCGCCTCCGTTACATCCACCTCTTCGGATGACTTTTCATGTATTTCAACGGGCTTTGCCGAGAAGTACTCCTCGGGTAGTTTGATGTTAATCTTTATAACTTCCGGTGATATTCCATCCTCAACCGGCTTAAATGCCCTCGGCCTTAGGGAAAGTATAATGGGATTCCCATCTATCCTGATATGGGCAAACACTTTGTTGGAATAGAAACCCTTTATAAAATAGCCGTTTTCGTATGCCATGAAATCGTCCAATATCGGTGCATCAAAAGCGGCGGCAAGCCTTCCACCCAATTCCTTACCAAAACCGGTTGCGGGTAGTATGATGAACTTTGCATTCTCTTTATTTTGAACTTCTTTTATAACCTCGGTTGTGGGTTTTGATATGGGTATTAAGAGCCTTTCATCCTCATAAACATAAAGTTTATTCAAACCCTTTACATCAACCCCCTTTCCCACAACTACACCTACAACCTCATCCGCCAAATTCCTCGCAAAGTTTATGGCCTCCAATGAAGCCTCCCTAACCACACCCTTTAAGGTTTCAACAAATACCAAAGCCTTCATAATATCTTTACCTCCTCTTTGAGAACTTTTATCAACTCGTCCACGGAATTCAAAAGTTTTACCCCTTTACGGGGGGGTGGTGGTGTGAATTTATCAATAGCATAATCGTAATTGGGAAAGTTTATTTCAAGTTCTTCTATGGTTTTCTTCTTTGCCATCATTATACCCCTCATGTTGGGTAGTCTCGGCTCGTTCAAACCCCTTTCTGCGCTTATAACAACAGGGAAAGGTGCTTCCCATATTTCGCTTCCCAAATCCGTTTCCCTCTCCGCCCTAACCTTCCCGTCAAGGTATTCCAATTTCGTTACATATGTTATGAGGTTATACCCGAGTTTTTCGGCCACATATGGGGCTAAGGAATAGGTGTAATCGTCTATGGTAAGTTTTCCCGTTATGATCATATCGGGGTTTTCCCTCTTTGCAACCTCAACTATTGCGTACGCGATTTGAGAGGGGTTTAAGTTCCAGTATTCGGGATGTTTTACGAGTATAGCCCTGTCTATACCCATTGCTAATGTCCTCCTTAACTGCTCCTTAACATCCTCCCCTCCTACGGACATAACAACGGTTTCCGCCCCCTTATTCTCCTTTAACCTTATGGCTTCCTCAACGGCAAACTCATCGTAAGGGTTTATTATAAAGGGCATGTTTGTTCTGTCTATATCCTTCCCATCGGCGGAGGGTTTAACAATGGCTGCTGTATCAGGCGTCCTTTTTATAAACACCAAAACTTTCATAAGGCGGAGATTTTAAGGATGTAAATTTTACAAATTGATAATAATTTTCTCGGTTTTACCTCCGACCTTCAAGAAGTATATACCCCTCCTCAAAGGTATGTTATACACGCCGGACTTTACAAACCTCTTATCAAAAACCTTAACACCACCCGGCGTATATATCTTAACATCTACACCTTTTTCAGACTTCACCCTAAGCCTCAGGTTATTCCCTATCACCGCATAGTTTATCTCGCAACCGACAAACTTTTCGTCCATCCCCAACTCGTCATCCCCTGCACCCAAAGGATCCAATCCACAGGTTATCCTGCGGATAACCGAAATGTTCTGAACGCTTACGGTGTAATTGCTAATACTCATAGTTGGTTGATATATATCAAATGAACCGGATGCGCTAAAAGTGGGGTAAGTTATGGTTGGAGAATAATTCCTCCAATAGCATGTATCCAACCCTCCGGAGTCCGCAGCAACCAAGCCGTCATAACTTCCGGCGGACCAAGCGGTGTTGTTTGTATATCCCGCAACATAAGGAATACCCGTAGTAGGCCTTATATCCATACTTCTACCCTGCTCATCCGCACCGGAAAGCAATCTCCTAACCTCTATCACATTGCAATCGGTTTTCCTTATCTTCGCTATGAACAGATCGTTTCCACCTACACCCAAACTACCCGTCATCCAATACCAGTTAGGCCCTTCAACCACATCTATACCGTAATCGTTGCCAGATGTGGCTATGCGGGCCGCGCATACGAAATACCCATTTGAATTAAACTTCATAAACAGGGCATCATCGCCAGAACCCGCTATATGGGTTGTTACGATAAAACCACCATCGCTTGTGGGCTTTCCCCAAGAAAATGTTATCGTTGAAGTCGCTATACTCCTCGGATACCTCCTTTGCCAGAGAAGGGTACCGGTTGGGCTAAACTTTAAAACCCCCACTTCATACCAACTCGGAGCCAAAAGGACATAATTGCCATCGGCCGCTTCAAAAGCCGTAGTGGCTATAT
>CAYRSH010000041.1:0-14160 GCA_964426895.1 uncultured bacterium | reverse complement strand
AAAGCAAAGTTTTAGAAGGCTTTGAGGTTGATTTAAAGGAGGTGTTTGGATGAAAATGGAAGTAAAGGAGAAGACCTGGACCTATAAAGATTACTTAAAACTTGAAGATGACAAGCGTTGTGAGGTCATTAACGGGAGGTTAGAAGAAATGCCTGCACCAAATTTTGAACATCAAATCATATCTATAAAATTGGAGTTTGTTATGTATTCATATGTTATTGGCAAGAAAGCAGGAGTAATAATACATGCCCCATTTGATGTTATTCTTGCCGAAAACATCGTTGTTCAACCCGATATAGTGTTTATATCAAACGAAAACTTAAAAAACATAAAAGATGGTCGTCTGTTCGGGGCTCCTGACTTGGTTGTTGAAATAGTATCAACGGGCAGTTATAGGAAGGATAGATATGAGAAGTTTAGGATATACGAGGAATTTGGGGTTAAAGAGTATTGGATAGTTTTACCAGGTGAAAAAGTAATAGAGGTATGGTGTTTGAAGGAAGGTAAGTATGTTTTACATTCCGTTGCCGTTGAAAAGGGTGAAGTTGAAAGCTGCGTTTTAAAGGGCTTAAAGGTAAAGGTTGAGGAGGTGTTCGGATGAAAGGAACGGTTAAAGAAAAACTTTGGACTTATGAGGATTATTTGAAACTTGAAGATGACAAGCGTTATGAGATTATTAAAGGGAGGTTGATGGAAATGCCGGCACCTTCGGTAAGCCATCAAAGAATTGTAGGCGTTATATACAAAATTTTGGATAAAAAGGTTGGAGATAAAGGTGAAGTTATAATATCCCCGGTAGATGTGGTTTTGTCAAACGATGTTGTTGTTCAGCCGGATGTTATAGTGATTCTTACGGAAAATAAAGGTATAATAGGCGATCGTATATATGGTAGTCCGGACATTGTTGTTGAGGTAGTTTCTCCAAACAGTTATACAAGGGACAGATATGAAAAGTTTAAAGTTTATGAGGAATTTAAGGTTAAAGAGTATTGGATATTATTGCCTGGAGAAAAAACGATAGAAGTTTGGTGCCTAAAAAGAGGAAAGTATATTTTGCATTCCGTGGCATCCGAAAAAGGGGAGATTGAAAGTTATGTTTTAAAGGGTTTAAAGGTAAAAGTTGAGGAGGTATTTAAATGAAAGGAACGGTTAAGGAAAAGGGTTGGACATACGAGGATTATTTAAAGTTGGATGATGATAAGCGTTATGAAGTTATTAACGGGAGGTTAGAAGAAATGCCTGCACCGGGTTTTGAGCATCAGGACATATTAATGGTTTTGGCTTATATAATGTTTGGGTTTGTTAAATTAAAAAAACTTGGAAAAGTCCTACCATCGCCTTTTGATGTAATACTTGCAGAAAATATTATCGTTCAACCCGATATAGTGTTTGTATCAAGCGAAGACTTAAAAAACATAAAAGAAGGCCGTTTGTTTGGAACTCCTGACTTGGTAGTTGAAATCGTTTCGCCATCAACGACGAGGAGGGACACGGTGGTTAAGAAGGGGATATATGAAGAGTTTGGTGTTAAGGAGTATTGGATAGTATATCCCGATGAAAAGGCAATGGAGGTATGGGTTTTGGGTGAAAGCGGAAAGTATGAACTTTATTCTTTCGCCGAGAAAGAGGGTAAAGTTAAGAGCAAAGTTTTAGAGGGTTTAGAGGTTGATATAAAGGAGGTATTTGGATGAAAGCGGAAGTTAAGGAAAAACTTTGGACTTATGAGGATTACTTAAAACTTGAAGATGACAAGCGTTATGAGATTATTAACGGGAGGTTAGAAGAAATGCCTGCACCAAACTTTGAACATCAGGATATATTAGGTGGGATATTTGCAAAAATAAGGGAATATGTAAATAGACAGCAAATTGGAAAAGTTTTACCATCACCCTTTGATGTCATACTTTCGGAAAATGTCGTTGTTCAACCCGATATAGTGTTTATATCAAACGAAAACTTAAAAAACATAAAAGATGGTCGTCTGTTCGGGGCTCCTGACTTGGTTGTTGAAATAGTATCACTGGGTAGTTTTAAGAGGGACAGATACGAGAAGTTTAAAATATATGAAGAATTTGGGATTAAGGAATACTGGATAGTATATCCGGGTGAAAGGGTTATAGAGGTATGGGCTTTGGGTGAGAGCGGTGAGTATGAACTATATTCATTTGCCGAAAAGGAAGGTAAGGTTAAAAGCAAGGTTTTAAAAGGCTTGGAGGTTGATTTGAAGGAGATTTTTTAAAACACCCGTATAATTCTAACCTATGCGCAAAGTTATAATTTTTCTTCTGATTTTAACAACTTGCGTTAAAGGTTCTAAGAAAAAAGAAAGGTTTGAGTTTAAACTCCCGGAAAGTGCAAATGTGGGTTTGGATTCCCTTCTTAAAGGCAAGGGTGTATTCGTAGATCCCATAAACGGCTATTATGTTAGATACCATAAGAATTGGACGGTTAAAACCGTTGGTGGAATATTTTACGCGTATAACGATAAGGGTTATTCCGGTATGGTTGCATTTGCCCGGGGAAGCATAGATGAAGTTTTTGAATCCCTAAAAAGGGATTTATACCCTTATGTACTAAACGGCACGGAGGTTCTCTATAAAGAGGGTAAAGAAAACGAAAGGGCTATATATTTAAGAAAAATCCGCTTTCCTTACAAGTTTGCCATTAACGAGGGCAAGGGGGAGTATGACGCCATATTCGTCCTTACGGGTGGAAAGAAATACACCCGGGTATCCGCCATGTTATACCCTTCAAAATACGATACCTTGTACCTCAATCAACTTAAAGAAATAGTTGGTAGTTTCCATACACTCCCACCATCTTACCGTATCCCATTTACCGTGGATTCAATCATTGACCCATCGGGAATAGTTGCCATGTATTCCTTGGTCCCGGAGGGGTATAGGTTTAACGGAAGTGTTATAAAATTGGGAACAGCTTGGGGGGTTTCCTATTCCCTTGTTGGGGATACAACCGGGGAATTTCTAAGGTTGGACGGTTTTAACTTTACATCCTCTTATGTCGGTAGCCCTATGGGGTATTCCGCTTTTACGGTTTATAACCTAAACGGTAAAGTTTGGAGAACAGAGGGGTTTTTAAGCGTAGAATCCCAAAAAACCTGCCAAAACCTTATTACAAACTTGATTTGGGATAAGGGTTGGAATGTTGAGGACATTGATTATCAAAGGTTAAATGCTCCACCCTCTATGGTACCCGGGGGGAAAAGTATGGCTTACAAAATATATATTAAAGCCGTTAAGGGGGATACCCTTAGGTATGGCTTAGGGTTTTGTTCGTTGGCCGGTTTTGGAAATACGGATATGCTTGGAATTTCCAATGGGTATAGCGGTGGGTCTATATTTGTTTTTACATTCCAAATGCCGGAGAAAAGGCAGGTTGAGTTTTCAAGAATAGCAATATCCTTTTTAAACTCCAATTTTTATAACCCCCAATGGTTGGAAATTGCAAACCAGAGGTTTATGACGGAAAACAAAAGGCTAAACGCTTTAACTATGAAGATAATTGAGGAGAGGAGGAGGGAAGCGCAAGCCTTTCAAAACTACCTTTCCTCAATAAGGGAAGAATCCGAGACTTGGAGGGAAATGATTTCTGAGGGGAACGAGTTTGTATCCGATATGAACACCGCTTGGACAAACGCTCTGGGCGAGCATGTCTTCACCAGAGACCCGGAAACCGGGGAAATATTCCGCCTTGACGACCATGGGGGTGATTTTTATAGGGAAAGGGATTTCGGAAACATAATTGAAGCCCCATATGGAGATTACGATGTGCAAAAAACCCTTGAAGAAATGGGTTGGAAAAAGATGGAAAGGTCATTCTGGGAGTTTAAATAGTCCCAAGAAGCGATTTAACCCTATATACCCTTCTTATAACTTCAAGTTTTTCCTTTATTATCGCCAATTCGGTTTCAAGTATATCGTTTTGAACGAATAGATAATCCGTAGTACCAGCACCCGTTGTTTTATACTTTGAGAGCTCGGAAAAGTAAGCCTTTTCAAGTCCTTTTAAAGACATTTCAAGGGATTTCAATCTATTCAAAGCCGAAACATAGGCCTCATATTCCGAATAAACCTCGGAATTTATCCTTGATTTAACACTTCGGTAAAGGTACTCTTGCATTTTGTATTCGCTTTGAGAACCCTTTAAATCCCCAAAATATTTGGGAAGCCATAGGGGGATCTCAACCGATAGGGAAAAGGATATTTTGCCTTTATTGTAAAGAATTTCCGGTGATAAAACGGGGGTTAAGGATAGGATTGATGAAAGCCTGTTGTAGTATGAAGAACGCCTTGCATGATGTTGGGATTTAATGTAAGGGGATTTTTCAACATCTCTTAACAAACTTTCAAGTTCGGGTAGGGTATCAATGGGTGGGAATTCCAAACTATCAACGGATTTTCCATAAAAGTATTCCACGAGTTTCATTTTTCCGAGCAATTCACCCCTTGCCCCCTCTATATCTGCGGAAATCACATTCATCTTTGCCTCTATTCTCTTTAAGTCGCTTTCCGGGATTTTCCCAACTTTGTAAAGGGCGGATATACTCTTATAAACGCTTTGCAGGTTCTTCAATATTCCCTCCAATATCCTTATTTTTTCCTGTAAATACACCGCATCAAGGTATGAGTTTATGGCCATAAAAAGGAACTCGTTTTCAAGTCCCAAGTAGTGGTATTCCATTGCCCTTTTGGTTTCCACACTTGAAAGGGATTTTATAGGCCATGAAAGGGGTATTGGTTGGTTTAAGGATATTGCCCCCGGCATAAACATGGCGTTGTATGTTAGCGTCGGGTTGGGTGGGAACACATCCATTATAACCCTTCCGGAATACACCTCAACACCGCTTTCATACCCCTTTATCTGCGGATGGTTTTTAACACCCTTTAAATAATCATCAAATGCTAAAGCGAGGATTACTATCATTTCCCCCTCCCGTAAATTACCTTGTATATCGCCGGATATACAATCAAAACCAATATTAACGCGAAAAATACACCACCTATCATCGGGGCGGCCAACCTCTTCATAACACCTGAACCTATATCGGTTTCAAACATTATGGGTATAAGGGACATGAATGTAGTTGTGGCGGTCATAACTTTTGGCCTCAACCTCCTCAGGGCACCCTCGTATATACCTTTTAATGGGTCGTATGGGTGCTCCTTTAATCCCAAATCCATGAACATTATCATTATAACCCCCAATTCTGCGGCCAAACCCAAAAGGGCTATTACGCCAACCCAAGATGCTATGGACATTTTATATCCGAGAATATACATTAATCCGAAGGCTCCAAAAAGCGTAAAGGGTACGCTTAAAATCACAAGGATTGATTTAAAGAAAGAGCGGAAATTCATATAAAGTAAAATGAAGATAATTATAAGCGTTAGCGGGAGTATTATTTCCATCGTTTGTTGCGCCCTTTTGAGATTCTCGTATTGACCCGAGAATACAAAGGAATATCCGGGGGGGAGCTTGAGTTTCTCTTTCAGAACCTTTTCAGCCCTATCAACATACTCACCCATACCTATATCCCCCTTTGGAAACACATACACATACGATGCTATAAAACCGTTATCGCTTTTTATAACGGATGGTGCTTGTGAAATCTTAACATCCGCTACACTTCCAAGGCTAACCAATGCGCCTGTGGGTGTTATAAATTCCAAATCCCTTATATCCTCAACCTCGTCCCTAAAATCCCTTGCCAACCTAACCCTTATGGGATACCTTTCCCTTCCCTTAACCGCATAATCAATGGGCATACCCCCTATAACCTTACCGATTATACCCATTAAATCCGACACGCTCAACCCATACTCCGCGAGTTTTTCCCTCTTGGGAATTATATCAACATATAGCATTTTTGAAGACCTATCAGCAAAAGCGGTTTGGGTCTCCTTTAATCCCGAAAGAATTCTTTCCACTTCAACGGCCAGACTTTCAACTTTATAGGGGTCGTTACCCAAAACCTTAACCCCTACGGGTGTCCTTATACCCGTTGATAGCATATCCACCCTTATCCTTATGGGCATACCCCATGTGTTCACCCACCCGGGGAACTGTAATTTCTCGTTCATCTCACCGATGAGTTTCTCTATGGTCATACCCTTTCTCCATTCCTTTTCCGGTTTTAAAAGGATTGTTGTTTCTATCATTGAAAGGTGGGCGGGGTCAGTTGGGTTGTCAGCCCTACCTATCTTCCCAAAAACCCTTTCAACTTCCGGGAATGTTTTTAAAATTGAATCCTGTTTCCTAAGAATTTCAATTCCCTTGTCAAGGGGAACACCGGCAACGGATGAAGGCATATACAAAAGGGAACCCTCTTCAAGGGGTGGCATAAACTCGGAGGGGATTTTCCTCAAGATGATAAAGGCCATAACACTCATTACCACCCAGGCACCTATGAAAACATAAGGGTATTTTATCGTTAAGTTGAATATGGGTTCGTAGAGTTTGTGTAATATTGTGTTTATGTGGTTTTGGGTTTCACCCCTAACCCTGTTTGGAAGGATGAGTAAAATCAGAACGGGCATTAAAGTAATTGATAAGATCGTAGCGACCGCCATTGTTAGGGTTTTTGTAAAGGCCAAGGGTTTAAAGAGCCTTCCCTCCTCTCCGGTTAATGCAAAAACGGGCAAAAAGGAAATGGTAATAATTGCCAGTGAGGAAAACAGGGATGGAGCAACTTCTGATATGGCCTTATACACTATTTCCAACTTTTCACCAAATGTCTTTGGTGTGTCTTTTTCCAGGTGCTTAAAGGCGTTTTCCACCATAACTATACCCGCATCCACCATTACCCCGATACTCAAAGCCATACCCCCGAGGCTCATAATGTTGGTGGTTATACGCATGGCGTATATGAATATGTAAGGGATTATGAGGGCTATGGGTAGAAACACCACTATGGGTATAGAACCCCTTATGGTAAAAAGGAATATGGCAACCACTATTAAAACAACCATTGACTCCTCCACAAGGGTTTTAAATAGGGTACCAACCGCTTTTTTTACGAGTTCGCTCCTATCGTATGTTATAACAAACTTTACGCCCTCGGGTAGGGGGGTTTCGCTTAAAACCCTTTTAACATTGTTTATAACCCGTAAGGCATTTTCCCCGTTTCTCATTATAACTATCCCCCCAACAACCTCTCCCTTCCCATCTAAATCGGCGGCACCCTCCTGTAATGCCGGCCCCACTTGAACAATAGCCACATCGCCTAACTTTATGTTTGCACCAGTTTCCGGATCGGTTTTTACCACAGCCTTTTCCAAGTCTTCCGTGGATTTTATATAACCCAAACCCCTAACCATATAATACCTTTCGGAAACCTCTATTACCCTTCCCCCACTTTGCATATTTGAACCCTTGACAGCCTCTATCACATCGTTGAGCGTTAAACCATAAGCCCTGAGTTTGTAAGGGTCTATATCCACCTGGTATTCCTTTAAGTACCCGCCTACGCTCGCAACATCCGATACCCCATCCGCCGAAAGTATTCTATACCGTAGGTAAAAATCGTTAAATGTCCTCAAAAAGGATATATCGTTTTTCCCCGATGTATCCACAAGGGCATACATAAACACCCACCCAAGGGCGGTCGCGTCCGGTCCCAGTCTTAGCGAGACCCCTTCTGGTAGGCTTATTCCCGAAAGGTATTCCAACACCCTACTTCTGGCCCAATATATATCCGTCCCATCTTCAAAAATGACATATATCAACGACTTGTTTGGCATGGAAAAACCTCTAACCGCTTTCGTTTTTGGTGCGGAAAGCATGGCGGAAACTATGGGGTATGTTACTTGGTCTTCTACGGTTGTTGGGTCTTGTCCTTCCCATTTGGCCTCAATTATTACCTGTGTATCCGATATATCGGGTATTGCGTCAAGGGGTGTCCTATAAACCGTTATAACACCTAATAAAACCAGAAATGCGGTTAGCGTTAATGTTAGAAAGGGATTTTTTAAAACCCAGCGTATTAATTTGTCCATTATCTTATACCCCTAAAATTGGCCTCGGCATCTATGAAGAATACCCCCTTTGCTACAACCTCATCTCCAACCTTCAAACCATCCACCATATAACCGTTTTCAACTTCGGATAAAACTTTAACCCCTTTTGGTAAGAATGCGTTATCCCCAACCTTCAAATAAACAAAATCTCCTGTCCCCGTCCTTATTACGGCATCCTTTGGAACAAACATCCCCTTAACCATCCTCTTTATCTTGGCCGTTAATATCATATCTTCGTAGAGTTCCCTTTCCGTTGTAAAAACCGAAATAAACCTAACCGTCCTGGTTTTTGGATTGACCTCTGGGAATACCCTATCCAATTTGGCGGATATGCCTTCAATTTCCACAACCGATCCCGGATATAAATACTTTGCCTTTTCCTGCGGAACCTCCCCCACAAAGTAAAACACTTTCCCCGTAATCAACTCGTATAAGCTTTGGTTTTCCGAAAAATTCATCCCCTTAGCCACCATCACTTTTGAAACTTTCCCCGAGGAAGGGGACCTAAAAACCGCCAATGTATCCCTAACATCATCGGGGGATATTCCGTATATTGAGAACTTTTCCAAAGCCAATGCTAAGGATATGCTATCCCCGGTTTTGTTCGCGTTTATGTACTCCTCGTATGTTCTCACAATCTCCGGGGAATAAAACTCAAACAAGGGGGTACCCCTCTTCACAAAACTACCCTCCCTATCTACAAAAATTTCGGTTATATAACCCGAAAACCTTGGGGTTATCATAAATGTTTTACTGTTGGGATACTTTACGGTTCCCGAAGCGTAAATGACTGCGGGAACGCTAAGGGTATCCACCTTATAAGTGGATACATTAAAAACTGCCAGTTTCACAGCGGGCAATTCCATTACATTGGCCATACCTATACCCTCGTGCATATGGGATTTATGCGTTTCACCCCTTAAAGGTATGTTTATATCCTTTTTCAAAACCTTTCCATCAACCTTAGCCCTTATCTGCCACGAACCTTCCATACTTATGCTTATCTTACCCTCATAAATCCCCTTACCTTTCTCCTTTAATTCCGCAAACGCCCTCATTTCCGGCATTCCGGGCATTGGGGGCATATATAGGTAGAATTCTTCCAACTTTGCGGGCGGTTTTATTTCAACCCTTATTTCGTTTATTCCAACATTCAACTCGCCGTTTTTTGAATATATTGTTATCTCATGGCCATCCCCTTTAAAGGAGATAACCTCGGAGTATTTACTCCCAGAAGTACAAGCAAAAAGCGTTAAAACTGCGGTTGTGAAAGTTCTACTATTCATCATAGTAGGTATTCTAAGGGTGAAAATTTAAAATAATGGACCCAGTCTCAATTCAGTCCCACAACCTCCAAAGGACTTTTACCCTTATGGTTTGCCCGCCTTTCCAATAATCGTAAAACGCCCCTATGTGCAAATCCTTGTAAAATACCACCTCTGCCCCCGCATTAACCCAAAGGCTTCCGTTATCCTCGTAATATGTATCCAAAACGGGTTTTAATTCCGCTATCTCTTTAAACCTCAAAAAGTTCAGTTGAATACCCCCGGCAATCCTATACACAACCCTTTGGGTTAAATACACACCTTTGAAATATGTGGAAAACCAAGGGTTTTTAAAACTTACAAAACCCTGAACCTCAGGATAATCAACATACTCATTTTCACCCCAAGGCCTTTTACCATAAACAAATGACAAACCCGTAAAATCCCTGTATTTCAATGTTATAAACCCATCATTTAACCTTTTCGTTAGATTATATCCACCCGATATTTGAAAGTCCGAGATTAACAAGAGGAAATCGGCCAAAAGCCCATAGCCACCCAAAAGTGAAACCGTAAAGTTATCCCCCTTAAAACCCAAACCTCCCGCAAAAACGGTATCATAAGACGAGTAATACAAACCCTTTAAGAATATTTTATCCCCAAAACTTCCCCCAAAACTATAACCCCCATCCCACCCACCACCTACGGAAAACTTCTCATAATCAAAATTCACAAAGTATGCTTTTTCCTCATAAGGGTCCCTTTTTCCCTTCAAAATTAAACCCGAAAACCACCTATACCTCCCCACGAAACCGAAGGCGTAGTTTTCCTTTATGTTTATCCTTTCCGTATAAGCCCCACCTACGACATTAGGGGAATGGAATTTAAAGCCCACCGTTTGATAATCAAAGGTATCGTAAACGGTTTTGTAGGTGTAAATGTCCGTAAATGTTAAACTTGAAAAACTTCCCAAAGCTATCGTCCCCTCATATGTAAATCTCGGTATATCGTAAAAGTAGGTTAAGGAATATGTTTCGCAGTTTTGATAACCGAATAATGGGTGATACGGGGAGCATAGGGGGAATATCATCCCTTAATCCTCCTAAGGAAATCCTGCCATAAACCTATATCCTTTAACAATAACGCCTTTGCCCCCATTTTTATCGGGTCATCTTCCGAATTTTCAAGAATTTTAGAACCGTATGTTTTCAATGTCTTTATAACCTTTAAGCCCTCAATATACGGGATTTCGGAGGTGGAAAACTCCTCGCCCGCAATTTCCTTTATCCAAAACCTTACAAACCCCCGCTTTATATCCATTTCATCCGTATATCCGTTCATTTTCATAACATAGCCCTTCCAAGCCTTGTTTAAGTCTATTTTTTCCAAGGATTGTGCGAGCATCTCATCAATGGTTTTAACATCGCTTGGAGAATCTATCTTTATCTCTATGCTAACCCCCTCTTCACCGTTTTCATCTTCAACCTCCAATGTCCTAACCAAGCCCTCAACATATAAAATGAGGTTTTCGGAAAGTTTTTTTTCAAAGGAGTTGGGGTCATCGTTTATAAATATTACCGCATCCGCATATCCCGTATCGTCTTCCAGCCTAAGGCTAAACCTTGTCCCGTTTTTAAACTTCCTCTTTGAAAAATACATTAAAGAACCCAATATCCCAACCCTCTTATCCTCATAACTTTCCAAATTGGATATTGTTGGCAATTCCAAAGAGTTCCGGAGTTTTTTATACCTTTCAAAGGGATTTTCCGATATATATACGCCGATTGACTCCCTTTCCATCATCAAATTCGTTTTAAAGTCTTCTTTGCCGTTTTCTTCTCCTATTTTCTTACCTATGCCGAATAGGTCTTTGGATGCTCCCTTTGTGGTCTTTCTTCCAAAGTTTATATACTCTATAATTTTTGTTTTTGGAAGGTCTGTAAGGCTTCTAAACGCCCCCGCCTTTGCAAGCCCTTCAAGTGTCCTTTTATTTAACTTCGTCCTCTTTGAAAACTCTTCAAGAGATCTATAAGGCCCCCTCTTCTCCCTCTCCATTACTATGGTTTCCGCGGCATTATCCCCAACCGACTTTATAAACCCAAGCCCCCATATGATCTTGTTTTCTTCCTTATCAATTATGAATTCCACATCGCTCTTATTCACATCCGGGGGTTCTATCTTTATTCCGCTTTCCTTCATCTCGGATATAAACAAAGGTGCGTTATCAAAAAACTTTTGCTGCCCCGATGTTCTGAAAGATGACAATGTTGATGCGTAGAAAACCAATGGGTAATGCGCCTTTATGTATGCCGTCCAAAAGGATGTTATTGCATATGCAACGGAATGGGATTTGTTAAAGGAATAACTGGCAAATTTATCAATCTTTTCCCAAAGTTCCCCTATTTTATCCTTGGGGTATCCCCTTTCAATCGCCCCGTTTATAAACTTCTCCCTCATGGCATCCATCAATTCCTTCTTTTTCTTACCTATTGCCTTTCTAAGGGTATCCGCCTCGCCGGGTGTGAAGCCCGCAAGGATTTGTGCCGCCTTCATAACCTGCTCCTGATATACTATAAGTCCATAAGTCTCTTCAAGTATTGGCTTTAACTCTTCAAATTCGTACTCATAGGGTTTCCCGTGTTTCCTTTCAATATATTCATCAACCATACCGCTCTGAATAGGTCCTGGTCTGTAAAGGGCGTTTAATGCTATAATATCGTTTATGTGGTTTGGTCTTAACCTCATTAAAAGTTTTCTCATTGCGGGACTTTCAAGTTGGAATACCCCCATGGTTTTACCCTGTTGTAGTAGTTCAAATGTCTTTTTGTCATCAAGGGGTATATCTTTTAAGGAGAAGTTGGGGTCGTATATCTCCCTTATCATCTTTTCGGCCATACTCAAGGCGCTTAATGTCCTCAGACCCAAAATATCAATCTTCAAAATACCCAAAAGTTCAAGGATGTTCTTGTCAAACTGCGTTACAACCTTATCCTTAACAACCGCTAATGGGACATAATCCGTTATCTCCCCGGGCGTAATTACCACACCGGCGGCATGCACACTGACACCCCTCGTGAAGTTTTCTATTTTAATTGCGTTTTCAACTATTTCCTTCCATTTTCCGTTTGAAACCGCCTTTTTAAAATCCTCAACGGTTTCGTACGCCTCCTTTAATGTTATGGGGTCGGAGGGTATGTTTGGAACGAGTTTTGTTATACGGTTTGCCTCATCAAACTCAACACCGTAAACCCTTGCGGTATCCTTTAAAGCCGCTCTCGGCTTCAACTTGCTAAAGGTTATTATCTGGGCTGTTGAATTCTCGCCATAGGTTTTCCTCAGGTATTCTATTACCTCATCCCTCCTCCTATCCTCAAAGTCTATATCAACATCCGGAGGGGAAACCCTTTCTGGGTTTAAAAACCTCTCAAAGAGCAACCCGTATTTTATAGGATCTACATCCGTAATATCAAGGGCATACAATACCAAAGAACCCGCCGCCGAACCCCTCCCTATGCCCACCATTATACCGTTGTTTTTGCAATAGTTTATAATATCGGCAATTATCAGGAAATACCCGGCAAATCCCGTATTCTTTATGACTTCCAATTCGTATTCAAGCCTTTCCCTATACTCCTTTGGTATATCCCCCTTTAACTTCCCCTTTAAACCCTCATAAGCCTTTACCTTCAAGTCTTCAAACGGCTCTTTAACATTGGGGGGTAGGGGGAGTTTTAACTTTTGGGGGTCAATTTCTATCTTTAAATCAACCATTTCCGCCACGAGTTTTGTATTTTTCACCGCCTCTGGCATATCCTTGAATAGGTTTAACATCTCCTCTTCCGTCCTCATATAAATCTCCTCCGTGGATAGCCTAAACCTGTTTTTATCCGAAAGTTTTGTTCCCTGCGCTATGCACATTAAAATATCCTGTAAATGCCTGTCCTCTTTGTTTATATAATGCACATCGTTAGTAGCCACCAATTTTAAACCCGTTTTCTTTGACGCTTCAAGTAAAAATGTGTTTATCTTTTGGTTTTCCGGTATTCCAACATCCTGAACTTCAAGGAAAAACCTATCCTTGAAAACTTCCTTAAACCAGTCTATTAACTCGTAAGCCTTTTTATAATTGTCGTTTAAAATGTATTGTGCTATTTCCCCTTTTGGGCAACCTGAGAGGACTATTATCCCCTCCGAATATTCCTCTAAGGATTTTTTATCAATCCTCGGTTTTGAATAAAAGCCCTTTGTCCAACCGATGGATGATAACTTTATTAGGTTTTTCCAACCCCTTTCATCCATTGCGAGTAGGGTTAGGTGGTTGTAATCCTTTTTGCCCTTATCGTTTAGGTCATCA
Source organism: uncultured bacterium (assembly GCA_964426895.1). GTDB lineage: Bacteria > Hydrothermota > Hydrothermia > LBFQ01 > LBFQ01 > Caldipriscus. Next base: position 505 of record CAYRSH010000041.1, on the reverse strand, counting down.
ACTATATACGCCTCCATTCCGAGAATGGGTTTAATCCCCTCTTCCAATGCCTTTACATAGAACTCAATCGCCCCGAATAAATTTCCGTGGTCGGTTAATGCCAATGCTTCAAATCCCAACTCTTTGGCTTTTTTAATCAAATCATCAATCCTTGCCGCCCCATCAAGCAAACTGTACTCGCTATGCACATGTAAATGGACAAAATCCGCCATACAAGAATGTAATATAAGGGTGTAGTAAAAACCCAGTATATAACCGTTTTGCCTTATAATCTTCGCCAATTATGAAGTGATGTTGGGAGTATAACCGCGTGGTATGTTTTGGCAAACCTCCCATTGTCGGAATACATAGACCAAGGGATACACGACTAGAAAAAGAAATCCCTCGGGTATTTCCATAACGAGAAAATGAGACTCATGGTGCCCCCTTGAAGGCTAATTCTTGCTTGGTCGTGGGTGATACGGCGAGGTATTTAAAGGCGGCAAGTTATATATACTTTTATCGT
>CAYRSH010000040.1:0-14494 GCA_964426895.1 uncultured bacterium | reverse complement strand
GGTACTTCTATTTCCTTCCACATATGTTATTAGCCTACCTATAAGGGGTTGAAACTAACAGGAAGTTTAACTTCAACTGCCATAACGAGTATGTTATTAGCCTACCTATAAGGGGTTGAAACAAAACAGTTTCTGCATAAAATGACTTCTGTTCCAATTCGTTATTAGCCTACCTATAAGGGGTTGAAACCCATCTTTTAATTCTGCAAATGGAAACTTGTACCTTAGTTATTAGCCTACCTATAAGGGGTTGAAACATCAGAGAAGCGAATTTCGTGTATAAACTACCTGACGAGTTATTAGCCTACCTATAAGGGGTTGAAACTATACTTTCATTGTCCTATTACCATTTTCCTACCCATGTTATTAGCCTACCTATAAGGGGTTGAAACCGATTTCGGATGCTTTCTTCTGTAACTCTTCCTTCGGGTTATTAGCCTACCTATAAGGGGTTGAAACAAGAGTTTAAAATTCAACTTTTCCATAAATCCCTAGTTATTAGCCTACCTATAAGGGGTTGAAACATAGAAACTACTAAAAACGCAATGCCTTTTGCTATTTGTTATTAGCCTACCTATAAGGGGTTGAAACCATAGTATGTGTTTCTCGCTATCCTGCTTGTTGCATCCCGTTATTAGCCTACCTATAAGGGGTTGAAACCTTTTCAGTTGGGAAAACATTCACCCACCTTTTGATGTACGTTATTAGCCTACCTATAAGGGGTTGAAACTTACAACAGCAGGACGGCCATCATGTACAGCGGGAGCAGTTATTAGCCTACCTATAAGGGGTTGAAACCTGGCATTGATGATGTGAAATTTATTAGCGAAATAGGGTTATTAGCCTACCTATAAGGGGTTGAAACATCGCACTCTCTTCAAGACCCGTTGCCTTCACATAGCGTTATTAGTCTACCTATAAGGGGTTGAAACTAGCTGCTGTTGAAGGTATACTATCAACACTTGAAAGCGGTTATTAGCCTACCTATAAGGGGTTGAAACAACACCCCATACTCAGTTATTACGGGAATTTTTATCTCCCTGTTATTAGCCTACCTATAAGGGTTAAATTGGGACGGAACGCTGGCGGGTGGATTTATAAAAAATCACTCTGTGCTTTATACAACCACAAAGTAAGACAGGGTTATCCTATCGGTATTACAAATCCAAAACCCTGACTATTCTTAGCACCCAAACCGCAATACAATGCCAATTCCAAAATCCTTTTATCACCCTTCAAATAGAAAACCCCATTCCAAGCCTTTATAACAGTATCCTTATATTTAACGATGGACATCTTAAACCCCCTTAAACCCTTAAACTCCAAATCCCCATAATAATCCTCTCCATAAATCACCTTGTATTTTTTCAAGAGGTTAGACTTAACAAGGTTGATAAAGTTTTCGTCCTTTGGGGAGTAATAAACGGTTTTTCTTTTACCGTTTTCATAAACGGTTTGGTAGGTGGTTATGGGTGATAGGGTTTTAACGACCAAATCGTTGTTTATATTATAGGTTTTTATATTAACATCCGAAATTATTAGAGGGTTTCCCGCCAATGTTTGCCTTTTTTCGTAAATGTTTTTTAAAAACGATAAACCAACCTCCCTTATTCCAAAGGAAAACCAAACACTTATAGGAGGTTTGAAAGCAATAACCCCTTTATCCTTAAAAAGCCTAAACTCCCCTATAACCCTTGAAAATGAAAACAGTTTAAAACTCCTCTTTTCATACTTAAAACCCTCGTTGTGTAGGGTTTTACCTATATCATCGTCAAGGTTTTTATAAACAAAGCCCTGCAAATACTCGTTATAATGAACGGGTAAGATTATCTCCCCATCAGACGAAAAAACAACCTTAATCTGCATTTATTCCATCCATATCACGAATTCCCCATTAACATCATACGCATTAACCCTTTCGGCGAGTTTAAACGGTTTTTCGTCGTTCTTGTATAAAAACCTCCCCTTTCTCCTTAATATCCTTACCCCGCCATTATAGGAGAGTTCTAAGGGTATCTCCTCCATATAAACATCCCCAAAATCCCTTTCCAATTTGTCAAACAATTCCGCAGGTATAACGCTGTGGATTTCATCCGTTTCCCTTTCGGCGGCCTCGTATTCCCCCTTATACTCATACCATCCCAAAAACTCGCTTAAACCCAAACTTAGGGAGTATTTCATTTCCCCGCTTTCCAAAACCCTTTTCAATTCCCCGTATAAATCCCCGTTTTTACCCTCCCCTATATACACCCTATAACCCAAGAAGTTGTCGCCTTGGGGTAATAATAGTTCCAACTGCATTGGGTAATTTTCAAACTCTCCCCTTAAAATTCTCGGTATATCCTCTTTTTTCGTCCTGTAATAATTTACCACAAAAATCTGCTTCTTTATCCTTTTAAGCCCCCTTACGGATAAACGGATGCTCTCAGCGGAAAAGTCCTCATAATAGGAATCCCTATCCCTACCAAGAATCCCCGCAAGAATACCCGATATTGTTGTTCTCGGAGGGAAGGAATAACTCAAAGAGTTGGCATTAGTATAAATCACCCTAAAATGCGCAAAACTACCCCAAATATCAACAACCAAAACCCTCATGAATCCCTCAACTCTTCAACCTCTACACCCGGTATTCTCAACTCTCCGAATAATACCTTTGCATCTTCGCTAAACCTGTAATAAACCTTATGTATTTTGTCCTTATATCTACCCAAAACTTCTAAGAGTTCCCCTATATCCGGATTTGCCCCATTGAAATCCTCAACATTCTCATCCTTACCAACCTTAAAGTATTTCCTTAAATCGCCTATCACAAAATCCGTATCATCCTTATATTCCACCCTTATATAAACCTTGGGTTCTTGCCCTATTTTTGTATGGGTATTTCCGATTATTGGAATTGATTTCCATATAGCCTCATCAAGGAGTTTTATATCATCTTCCGAAAGGGCGCTTTTTTCCGCAAAATGTCTATTTATCCTCCCATAAAAACCTATTAGTGAATACTTAACCCTCCAATCCTTCCCTATGGTCCCGCCCCCTTCCTTTGCACCCGAAAAGACGGATGTTATTGAAGAACTATCAAGGATTTCAACCTTGTTAAAGGAATATCCCCATGTGAATTGAACGGGGCCGGTTATGGCGATAGATTGCCCCTTATTCCCCTGCCCCTTTATTGGTATAGTTGCGCCGAAAAGCCTAACATCAATCCAAGCGTTTAGATAGTCCGATAGCGTTAAATTCTTTTTATTTAGTTGTTGCGACAATGTATTAACCCTTTGCGTGGCATCAACATGCTGGTCGTTTTCCTTCCTAACGAATATATCCTTGCCTTTTGCATGATACAGGTAATCCCTTATATACCTCTTTAACCTCACATCCGAAACCAAGTTTTTACTACTCCCCCAGTCCATTCTGGGCTTATTCTCGTTATCCGGATCCCCATTTGGGTTGCAATGCTTAGCCTCATAAACAAACAGAATTTCGCTATTCCTAACCATATTTTACCTCCTTTTTTCTCCTTTGTAAAAATTAAGGTTCAAGTTTTTCCCCATCCTTTGCGCCTTCAAACGCCTTAGCGTTTTCATAAGAATAGCCCGAAAGGATGTAATAAACATTGTCAAAGGGGCTTAAACTCCAATCCTCTAAGTTCTTACTCAAAATCTCTATACCCACCGAAAAGTATTTCTCGGCAAAGTAGAGTTTAAGTTGGTGAATCTTGCCCTGCAACTCACTGACCAAAATCTTCACCCTATCCAAACTCATACCCGAAAAGTTTATCTTGTCAAGGATGGGCTTATGTCCGTAATCTTTGTACTGGTTCCTGCCTATGATTCCCACCACTATGCCTATTAAAAACAGGGCGGTTTCCATCTCGTTAAATTTTGCCGTTTCCACATACTTAACAATGCCTTCATCTTCAAGCTTTTTCAATTTTTCCATTAACTTCATGTCAATACCTCCTTTTTTCCCAAGTAAAACCAAAAGTTGGTTTGTTTTCAAAATGTAAAATTCAAGGATACCCCTTAGGTTCTTATATGCACCGCTTTCGTAATGAATAGCCCTCGCACCGTTTAAGAAGTCATGGATAAGCAACTTCCAATCAAAATACTCGTTCTTTAATATCGCGTTGAATATAGCAACAATTTTAGGAATATCAACATCGTAATCCCTTATGGGTATGAGGTGATATATTTGCCCAAGTGATTTTAATATCCCGCCATCCTTGATAACCCCGATTAGGTTTTCCTTAAATCTTCCCAATTCATCCTTAACCCTATCAACATCCGAAGGCACAACATCCTTTATTATCCCAAAAACATTTAGTTGCTGATTATTCTTCTCATAAAAAACCCAGTTTAAAACCACGAGGTTATCCTCAAAGATATATTCTGCCGTCTCCTTTACTTCCTCCCTTTGCTCGTAAAAGGCGTCAAACCTTACCTTAAAGCGATTAATCCAGTCATCTATTTGGTCTTGGTCAATGTCCGGGAGTTTTAAGAAATAGGGTAAAAGCATATAGTTGATTTTCTCTACCTTTCCCGTAAAATACTTATTAACCAAACTCTCACCCTTTAAAATGTTCTTTCTACAATCCGAACATACCACCAAACTCCCCTCCCACCTATCGCTCAAATTCGGCGAGAATCCAAGTTTATCCGTTATGAAAAACTTAAAATCCTTTGGACTGGCTTCAAAAAATTCGTTGTCTGACTTCCCGCATACCCCACATGTTCCGTTGATTTCTATGGTTTTTTCCGCTTTTAAAAGGGATTTTTCTAAAACTCCTTTATATTCGGGAAATTCGGAAACGGGTTTTCCGTCTATAAGAACCGTTATAAAGGAGGGCTTTTTTATGTTCTTTTCCTTTTTAAATTCTTCGTACTTTTTCGCATATTCATCTTTCAAAACCCAAGTGTTTTTATCGTAAAAAACATTAATAACACGGGATACCAAGTTTTTTAATTCCCCGTCTTGCAATTCGTCTTCCAAGGAAATCCAACACTTGTATTTTTTCTCATTTTCACCCAAAAGCCTCTCTTCATCCGTAAATGTGCTTGAAAATTGGTTTTGCCTACCGGTCCTACCCAAGTTTACAAGCAAATACTTCCTCGCCCCTTCCATATCCGCATCTTCCACATCAAACTCCAATTCCATCTTTTGTGGGTTAAAATTAACTTTGATAATTGTTCCTTCCTTTGGCTTATTTACGGCATCCTCCAAGAAACCACCCTTTACAATTTCACCCAAACGGGCCAATATGTTTATCATAAAAGTGGTTATTATACACCCGTATAATTCACGGTTATGGCGAAGAAAAAGAAACTCTCCGTTTTAAGGGCCGAAAGGAGGAACGAGAGGAGGAGGCTTAGGAATTTAAAGTGGAAGGTTAGGTATAAATACCTTTTGAGGAAGTTTAAGAAGGCCCAAACATTGGAGGAAAAGGAGCAATGGGCTATAAAACTCCAATCAACCCTTGATAAGATGGGTCAAAGGAGGATTTTCCACCCAAACAAGGTTGCGAGGTTAAAATCAAAGATTATGAAAGCCTTAAACAAATTAAGGGAGGGGGCAGAGGTTAATGGATAGGCAGATGTTTTTGGATTACATACTTGACCATTATCATAACCCGAGGAGAAGGGGGAAAATAGAAGATGCGGATGTCGTTTTGAAGGGTGGGAATCCGGGTTGTGGTGATGTCGTAATAATTTACCTCAAAAAGAAAGAGGACGGAACGCTTGAAGTTTCCTTTGAGGGAGAAGGTTGCACGGTTTCCCAAGCATGCGCATCAATAACCTGCGAGTTTGCAAACGGTAAAAGTGCGGAAGAAATACTAAAATTGGATTACAAGTTCTTAGAGGAGCATATAGGGGAAGAGGTTTTAAAAACGAGGTTTAAATGTGCAACCCTTGCCCTTGACACATTGAAGTCCGCTATACAAGGAATGTAAATTATGCCAAAGTATCCGAAGCCAATAGGACCTTATTCCGCTTATAGGATTGTTGGGGATTTTGTATTTTTAGCCGGACAAATAGGTATAAATCCCGATACGGGAGAATTGGAGGAAGGAATAGAATCCCAAACGGAAAGGGTTTTAACAAATATCGCAAATGTCCTTATGGAAATAGGTTTAACCCTTGACAGTGTCGTAAAAACCACAATATTTTTGAAGAACATTGAGGACTTCCCAAAGGTGAATGAAATATACGCCAAATACTTTAAGGAGAACTACCCCGCAAGGTCAACGGTTGCTGTGGCAAACCTTCCAAAGGGTGCATTGGTAGAGATTGAGGCAGTTGCATACATTCTGAGGTTGGAAGATGAGGTTAGAAAGGGATATGAGGAGTTTTTAAGGGGTGAATTTTTTGAATCTCACGAGTATTGGGAGAAGGCTTGGAGGAGGGTAGATGAGCCTTTGAAATCCCATTTAAGGGCTTTAATACACTTGGACGCCTTCCTGTTAAAGTTATCCGAGGGGAATGAAAAGGGGGCATTAACACACCTTGAAAGGGCGTTAAACCTTTTAAAAGAAGGGGAATTAAAAGAAAGGGTTAAGGTTTTACACAAAGAATTCGGTAAATACGATAAGGATTACGCCTTTGAAAGGATAAAGGGGGTTTTGGAGGATTACTTAAAGGATTTGGGCTTTTAAACCCCAAGGATTTCCAAAACCTTCGGATCCCAAGGGTGCGCCACCATATCCGCGAAACTTTTAACATCTTCCGGAGCCCTCGGAACCGCAACCGAAAAACCGCAAAGTTTAAATATCCCTATGTCATTGTAATAATCCCCAAAAGCAACGCATTCATTTGGGGATATATTAAACCTCTCCATTAAAATTTTTAAACCTTCGGCCTTTGTGGTATCCGGAGCAATATCGTAAAATATGTCCCCCATCCTTTTAAAAATGAAAACCGTACCCGGTAAATCCCCTATACCGTCTTCCGACCTCGTGGCTATAACATACTTAAACACATCCGAACCTTCCCCTAATATTTCCGCACCCCACCTTTTTAAATAATGGGGGAATTCCTTACAAAACTTATCATTTGGTTTAACCTTGTCTTCGTAAAACTTGACCATGGCAAAGTTCCCGTAATTCCTTTCAAGGTATTTTTCGTAATCATCCGGAAAGGGTTTCCTTAGGATTATTTCCCCATCCCATACGATATAAGCCCCCTCAAAACTGACATAAAACTCCGGCAAATCCATTTCCTTTAAGTATTTCTCAACGGAAAACTTCGCCCTACCAGATGCAATAATTATTTGATATTTTCTCTTAATCCTTGGCAAAACTTCAAGGAATTCCGGATAAATGTTCTTATTATCGTCAAGTATGGTTCCGTCAAGGTCAAGGATTACATATCCCTTCACTTCGCCACAAACTCAAAGTTTGCCAATTCCATCCTTAACTTGCGTTCCTTTCTATACTGCGTGGCACTCATAACATAGGCCACCTGTCCCAATCCGCTACACCACCAAGTTTTAAAAGCCTCAAACTCAACGGGGATACTTCCCAGTGTAAGGCTTAGGTTGTATGTAATAAGGGCGCATTTTTCCACCTTACGATAAGGTGTGTCTAAATTCTCATAACCCTTAAAATCTGCGTAAATTCTGCCATTAACGGGATAATATCTTACCGAATCGGGTATATCCCCAAATCCATCCCTGTAAATCTTTAACATTCCCGAAAATTCACCCACCTCCCAAATATCCCCAACATCCGCGAGGACATATAAGAGTTTCATCGTTATAAAAGTATCGGCATATTGAGGCTCACCCACATATAAACCCCCCGCATAGTTAAAATAGAAATACGGAACCATAAGATTTGAAGCCCTTCCAATCGCAAAAAGCGTATCGTTAAGGATGTAATATATCGCCGTATCCCTTGAAACCAAGGTATCCGCGTTCTGTTTCCTAACATAAACCTTCCTCGCATTTATACCGTTATAAACCGTATCCTTTAATATAAACAGGGTGTCGGGTCTGTAATATTTGCCCAAGGTGGATTCGTATTCGCCCGTATCCTCATACCTTGAAGTATAAGAATAAACCGCACCAACCTGCAAAGGCACATATATCCCAAAATTATACCTGTACCTACACGAAAGGAGAACCGCGAAGGTTAATAATATAACCCTCCTCATAACCCTATCACCTCAAATATTAAAGGTTTCCTTTCAACCCTTTCCCCGCTTATTGAAAAGGAGTCCTTCAACATTTTAACGGCTTCTTCAACTTTCCTTTCATCGTTTCCAAAAACCCTAAAAACCGTTTCACCCCTTTTAACCATATCCCCCGTCTTTTTCAATGTGAATATACAAACCTTGTGGTCTATCCCGTCTTCCTTCTTTAACCTACCCGCACCCAATAAAACCGCCGCCATCCCCACCTTTTTGGTATCCATTGCGGATATATACCCGTCCATATCCGCTTTAACCTCGGCATCGATTTTAGCCTTTGTAAAGTCTTCCCTTTCTATCGCCTGAAAGTCTCCACCTTGGGCTTCCACCATTTTCTTAAACCTAATATATCCCTCACCGCCCTTAATGGCGTTTTCCATCATCTCTTTACCCACATCAACGCTTTGGGTTTTACCGCCAAGGATAAGCATATACGCACCAAGGGTTAAAACTATTTCCTTCAAATCCTCCGGACCATATCCCTTTAAGAGTTGAACGCTTTCGCATATCTCACAGGAGTTTCCCGCGGCCCATCCGAGGGGTACATCCATATTGGTTATTAATGCGACCGTTTTAACACCATAGCCGTTTCCTATATTAACCATTGTCTCGGCCAACTTTTTGGCATCATTGTACTCCCTCATAAATGCCCCGCTCCCCGTTTTAACATCCAAAACGAGGCCGGTTAAACCCTCGGATAGTTTTTTTGACATAATAGATGCGGAGATCAGGGGTATGCTCTCAACCGTGGCGGTTGCATCCCTTAAAGCGTATATCTTCCCATCCGCAGGTGCCAACTCCGGGGTTTGCCCGATTATTGAACACCCAACATCCAAAACAACCCTTTTAAACTCCTCAACGCTCAAATCCGTCCTATATCCCGGTATGCTTTCAAGTTTGTCAAGGGTTCCACCCGTATGCCCCAAAGCCCTTCCGGAAATCATTGGAACTAAAACCCCATAAGATGCCACTAAGGGGGCGAGAGGTATGCTAACCTTATCACCCACCCCACCCGTTGAATGCTTATCCACCCTCGGCTTATCCGTATCCCATTTTATGGGTTTCCCGCTCTCTATCATCGCTTTTGTTAGTGCCAATGTCTCCTCGTCATCCATCCCCCTTAAAAACACAGCCATTAAAAACGCCGCAAATTGATAATCCGGTATATTCCCATTTGTATAGTTCTCAACCGCAAACCGAATTTCGTCTTCCGTTAGTTTAAAACCATCCCTTTTTTTGGCAATTATGCTTAAAAAGTTCATCGCAATATTTTAAGGTTGTTGCAAGTTTTACCTTTTTCGCCTTAATGATCTTAGGTTTTCCGCAACGGTTTTTGTGAATGGGTGGTTTTTCCCATACTTCGCCATAAGGATTCGCAAGCTCCTCTTGTACAAAACCTGTGCGCTTTTTATATTACCCTTCCTTTCCTGCACCAAGGCGGCGTCGTTGTATATAACGGCACAGTCTATTGAACCCTCACCCTTTAACAGCCTGCACACATCCAACGCCATATCGTAAAATTCCTCGGCTATCTCGTAATACCCCTCCTCAAAGGATAGTTTTGCTATACCTTTTAGGAAAATTAAACCCTCTTCCGTAAATATCTCATCCGCCTTTTCCCTTATAATGCGAAGGGATTCCATAACCACATCAAAGAGTTTATCCCTATCCCGTTTTACCTCTTGAAGAATTTTCAGCAAATCGCTCATTTTTTTCTATATTTTACTTCAATCTCCGAACCCTCAAACCTCACAACCTCAAACTCCTTTAAGGAGTTTATCTCATCCAAAACCTCTTGGGGCGTGGAGGAGGTTATAATCTCATATACCACATAGTTTTTCCTTATCTCCTTTGTGTTTATACCCCTCAACCCCCTTATGTTGTCGGATAACTTACTCTTTATGGCGTTGATTTCGCCCCTTCTTATACCGCTAACCTTTAAATAAACCACATTTACACCGCCCTTCCACTTTTTGAGTATATCGTTGGATATCTTTTCGGCCATCTCCTTAGAAGTTTCAAGCTTTGCCTCGGTCTCGTCAAACGGGACCTCTTTCTTAACAACCCGCGAGGATATTATTTCACCCGTTGATGATTCAACAACCTTAGCCCTTACTACAACCTCGTAAATACTCCTACCCCTGTAATCCTTTTCATCAACCTTTGATGAACCCATTATAAAGATTTCCGCACCGTTCCTTAAAGCAATCTCTTTGGCTAAATCCTCGTCTCCATCAAAAACCGCTTTTAATTTGTCCTTTTGCGTATTTTTTGCTATGGTTTCAAAATCAACCACGGGAAACCCTAAATTCACCAAATGCTCTTCAATTGCGGTTCTTATATCATCATCTTCCAAAAGTACGGCTATTCTCGGCCTACCCATATACTCAACGAGAATACCAATCGCTTTTAAGTCGTCTTTTATATCTCCCATCTTTACCTTTGCGGATATTAAAACCCTGTAAAGGTCGCCTTCCACCTTTTCCCTCAAAACCTTGTAATCCGCAATATACCCTTCCGCCTTTGAGTATATCCTGTCGCTTATAACCTGATAGTTTTCCACGACGGTTTCGGAGGATATAAACGACCCAACTGCCTGTTCTACGGCTTTACGAAGGGCATCCTTTATGGCCTGATCCCTCGCTATATCCTTTCTGTTCTCCTTTATGGCGGCCACACCCTCCACCATAACTTCTTTCACATCGGCGTCCGATAGAAGTAAAATCATCCACATCATAAGAAGACCATTTTAAGGTTGTATTTTATCCTCGTCAAGGGGGAATTTGATAACGGGTTTCAAATCCCCGTAATAAGCCCATTCCTCGGGTGTATAATCCATTGCGAAAACCATGGCCTTGTATCCCACATCAATTTTACCGACATCCTTTAAGCCCAAACTCTTGGCCGCCGTATATGTATGGGACATAAAAGCCTCTTTTGGTTTCATACCCAATGAATACACCGATAAGAATAGGGTTATAAAGGGGTTTAAGAATGGGGATGTCCCGGGGTTGTGGTCTGAGGCCAAGGCAATTTCCAAGCCAAAGGATTTTATCTTTTCATAAGGTGCAAAACCCTTTCTAAGGAAGAATCCCGTTGTGGGGCATAGTATTGCTATAACACCGTTTTCCGCCATTAACTCTAATCCCTCTTCGGAGGGGTTTAATAGGTGATCCGCGGATATACACTTGTATTTCCCGGCCAATTCGCTGCCGAAGGGCTTGAATTCGTCGGCGTGTAGGCGGCATCTTATCCCCCTTTCGGTGTAGAACTTTAAAATCCTTTCCGTTTCTTCATAATTGAAAGCACCCTCATCCGCAAAAATATCAACAAAATCCACCAATTCTTTATACTCCTCAAACCTATCAAAAAACTCCGAAATATATGTATCAAAATCCCTATCCTTTGGCTTCACATGGAACAAAAGTGTTGAAAAGATTAATACATCATTTAAACTTTCCTTTAAACGGTTTATCAACCTCAACTGCCTGATCTCTTCATCAAAATCCACACCGTACCCCGTCTTGATTTCAACCGCCCCAACCCCAAAATCCTTTAAAACTTTTATCCTGTTAAGTGTTTGTGAAATAACCTCCTCGTCGCTTGCAGATTTGGTTTTATTAACCGTGCTGTATATACCCCCACCCCTTTTTAATATCTCCAAGTAGTCAAATCCTTCCAATTTCATTTTAAACTCATCAAACCTGTCTCCCGCATACAAAAGATGAGTATGTGGATCAACGAACTTGGGGTATAGAACTTTCCCTTCAAGTATAACCTCATATCCTACGGATATATTCTCACCTATATCAACGATTTTATTGCCTTCAATCAAAACATCCACACCTTCCAACAATTCCTCACCGTTAAACACCCCCTTTAATCCCTTAATTACCGTTTTCTTCACCGTATTCTATAAAGCAATCGGGAACTTCGCCCTCGTATTTATCAAGCAGGAATACTTTTACAGTCGGATTTATCCAATTCTCCTCATAAGAATTGTTCCAAATGGCGAAATAAATGGTTTCGGATTTGTTTGTATAGCAAACGAAGGTGCTATCCCCCTCCAATGTATGCATTGACCAACTGGAATCCTTATCGCGGCTGAAATACTTGTACCCCTGTTCATCAAATAGTACAACAGAAAAGGCATCAACGGGGGCATTCTCCACCTTTAATAGCATGTATTTTCCCTCCGGAACTTTTAACTTAAACTCGGCGTGATACCTCGGGTGAATTTTGAATGTCTTTTCAAAAAACGGCTTGGGGGTTTGTGAAAAAAGCAGAAATAGCATAATGAGGATTATACGCTTGAAAAGTCTTTTGGATTAAAGTTTTTGGGGTTTAATACTTTTACATCCTTCCCGTCTTTATGCTTCAATACAATCAAACCCTTATTATTAGCATATTTATCAACACCCCTTTGTATCCTCATCCCGGCAACGGCACCATACAACTTAAAACCTTTATACTCATAAAACACCTTCAAAAACTTCTTTTTTAATTTTTCCTCAAATTCATCAACATCATCCTTCTTTAATGTGGTTTTCACTTCAACAACAATAACATAATCCTTTCCAACTGCCAACGCATCAACTTCCATATCCTTCCTTTTCCTATACTCCTCCAAGTAAAAACCCTTAAACCCCAACCCCTTTAAAGCATACTCCAAGCCTTCCCTTATCGTTTCTTCTGTATAGTTCTGCCATAACCCGTTTAACTGGGCTATTGAGGTTGTCGTTTTATCAACTCGTATGGCTATTTCTTCTATCTTTTTACTCATAGCCTTTATCTGCTCATCCGTTTCAGCCTGTCTTTCGGCAAGCTCTTTTATCTTCTTATCCGTTTCTTGCTGTCTTTTGGCAAGGCTATCAACCAACTCCCTCGTTTCTTTTAACATCTTATCCGTCTCCTCTTGGCTTTTCGCTAACCTGTCCAGCCTTTCACCAACGCTGTCAAGCCTCTTACCAACACTGTCAAGTCTTTCGCCAACTTTATTTAGTCTTTCACCTACTTCTTTTAGTATTTCCCATATCTCCTTAGCATTCTCCATACAATGGGAATTATAAACCCGAAAAATCCTTTGGCTTAAAGTCTTTGGGGTTTAAAACCTTTATATCCTTTCCATCTTTATGCTTCAATACAATCAAACCCTTTTTACTTGCATACCTATCCGCAAACTGATGGAACTTCATACCGGCAATCGCACCGTATATCTTATCTCCATTCATCAACATCATCTACCCCAATACAAGCCCGTCTATTTCCATACTATCGCCGTCTAAAACCTTCAAACCCCAATTCCTTCAACGCATACTCCAAACCTTCCCTTATTGTATCCTCCGTATAATCCTGCCATATGTCGTTTAATTGAACGCTTACCTTTTTTATCTGCTCATCCGTTTCAGCCTGTCTTTATACACTTGGTGTTTTCGCATATTCCCGGAAGCACAGGAAAGAACCCCCTACTCCACTACCGGAAACCCTAAGGGAATAATTTTAATATATGTTTGGTGCCTTTTTGGCTTTCCCGATTATTGTGGGTGCTTTTCTTGGGGTTTTTGCGGCCATTGGGCGGTTATTTGCCCTCTTTAACTCCACTCCCACTATGCGCCATCGTGATTGTTGCTGTAAGAAGCGTCGGAAGGTATAAACCCCTAAGGCGATACCACAACATTGAAACCCCTACCCCTTTCCTTTAAAGATTTTGTTATGTGGATTTCTTTGGGTATTCTGTTTTCAATTTTGATGGTGTCTATTCGGTCTAGATCGTATATGTACAGGTTTGATGAAGAATACTCGTAAATTCCCATAACCCCGAAAGGAACTGCGGATAACAGTATTTCGCCCTTAAAAGTTTGCAAAACTTTTACACTATCACCAACATACATAAAAAGGGTATCGTTTTCATAAAACATAATGCTATCAGGCGTAAAAAGGATTATCAAAGGATTTTTAAATGTTTTTCCGATAAAAGAAACAAACAAACCCTTTAAGTTGCAATAGTATTCGTATTTTCCCATAACAACCGTTGAATCCTCAAAATCCCTATTCACAAGTCTTAAAGTTTCCCTTTTCAATATTCCCCTAAGGGTAAAATCAACCAATAAAAAACTATCCGGCTTATCCTTTGACCACATTACAAGCCTGAGATCCCTATCGTATCCGCCAACCGTTAGTCTTAAATCCGCGGGGAGCCCTTTGAAAACTTCCCAAATATCCAAACACTCGGACATAAACTGATGTGGAAACCTTGAAGAGTATATTCCCCGAAAACTCAAATGGATTTTACCACCGACCTCATCAAAAAC
>CAYRSH010000039.1:5707-15477 GCA_964426895.1 uncultured bacterium | reverse complement strand
CTTTTGGACAGCACATACGGTATTTTACACCTAGGAGGTTATTATAGGGAATTGCAAGATAAAAAAGCAATAGACAGCGGTTTTGAAAAAGTTGAAAAAATCATAAAAATAGTTGAAAGGCACATAAACGGTAAGGGTTAAGCATTTACTCCCTTTCTATGACCGCTAAAAGTTGCCCTTTACTCACATTCACCCCTTTGGAAACATATACATGTTTAACAACACCTTCAATTTTTGCCTTTAATTGGGTTCTCATTTTCATAGCCTCAATTGTTATAACCGTTTCCCCCTTTTGAACCCTATCCCCAACATTTTTATTTACTTCCACAACCAAAGCGGGCATAGGGGATTTTATTTGTTGAACCGTGGCGGTCTTTTCCTCAGAGAAATCCTTGGGTAGGGATTTAAATGTTTTGAATTCGGCGTGTATTAAAGGGGTTTCTATCTCCCCGGAGTTCCCAGAAGTTTTAACCCTGAAAACAATGGGTTTTCCATTTATGAAAGCGAGGTTTATATCCCTATCCAACTCAACAAAATGTACATTTTCCTTTGATGTATCAACCTCATAAGTCTTTTCACCTAATATTACCCACTTTTTCATATCCTCGGAAGGTTTATACCTTTTTGCCCTTGATACTTGCCCTTCCTATCCGCATAACTAACCTTGCAAACCTCATCGGATTCTATGAATATCAATTGGGCTATACCTTCGTAGGAGTATATCTTTGCGGGTAATGGGGTTGTGTTGGATATTTCTATGGTTAAATGCCCCTCCCATTCCGGTTCAAGGGGTGTAATATTAACTATTATTCCACACCGTGCATATGTTGATTTTCCAAGACATATACCTATAACATTTCTTGGGATTCTAAAATATTCAACACTTCTGGCGAGGCAAAAGGAATTTGGTGGTATTATGCAATAATCCCCCTTATGGTATACAAACGACCTTTCGTCAAAGTTTTTTGGGTCCACGACGGTCATATAAGCGTTGGTAAATATATAGTACTCATCCGCCACCCTTATATCATAGCCATAAGAGGATAAACCAAAGGATATTTTCCCATTTCTAACGAGGCTTGGTTCAAAGGGTTCGATCATACCGTATTCCTTTGCCATCTTTTCTATCCACCTATCCGACTTAACCATAGGCGGGTATTTTAAAGCCTGTTAAGATAAAACATGCTACCTATGAGGGTTTTGGCATCCCTTATTATCCCCTCCCTTATACCCCTCTCTATCTCCTCCTTAGTCCATATAACAACCTCTATGTCCTCATCCCCGTCAAGTTTCCTACCAACGAACTTTAAATCCCTCGCCAAATACAAATACATATACTCCGTTGAATAGCCCGGTGCCAAGTAAAACTCCGCCAACTTTTTCCAAGTTCCGGCCTCATATCCCGTTTCCTCTATCAATTCCCTTTTTGCGGTTTCCAAAGGGTCTTCGTCCGGTTCAAGCGTCCCCGCGGGCAACTCGTATATATATCCGCCCACCGCAAACCTAAATTGTTTCTCATATATAACCTTTCCGTCATCCATAACCGGAATTATAACAACAGCCCCGGGATGTTTAACGAGTTGCCTCTCATAAACCTTACCCCCCTTCTCATACTTCAAAACCACAAAATCCATAAACTTCCCCTTATAAACAACCCTTTCTTCAATTATTTTCATAAGCGGGTATTTTAAAGAAAAAAAGGTTTGAGGATTATAGGGAAAAGCGCTTAAAAATGCATTAGAGTTTTGTAAAATCAACGGTTTAAAGCCTACGATTAACGAGTTATTTAAAATAGCCGACAAGATGTTAAACTATAAATCCTACAACTTTAAACTATCACACTTGGTTCTCATACTTGCCATAACGGAAGACAGCGTTTTAAAGGTTTTTGATAGGATTTTTGAAAGCAAAACTTCCGGAATTTATTCCGATTTAAAAACCATTTACGATGTTCCAAAAGGATACCTATTCCCAAAACTGTATTTATTTTACGATGAACTGAACATATCGCCATTGCCCACTATAAGGGTTCAGTATGCGGATACCGTAAATCTCAGGCTTACGGAAAGGGAAATTGAAATCGGATATCCCTTTTGGAGGAGGTGGGGGTTTGGTTTTTATTGGAACCCGCTGAACCCTCAAGTTATATTTGCAACAAAATCCTCCCGGTATATGAGGGAGTGGGAGTATTCCAAGATAGAGGGTTTAAAGGAAAATGCAAAAAACAATTTGAGGGTTTATCTAAGGGTTTTGATAAACCTGGACAGTGCGATAAGTGTATTGGATTCCCTTATAAGTTTGGGCGAAGAATTGATCGTAAAACTTGATACCCTTATGGGGTTAAAAAGATTGGAAGGTTATAAGTTTGAAAGGATAACGGGGGAAGTTGAAGGTTTAAAGGATTTAAGGGAATATTTCATAAAAACCCAAAAATCCTTGAAAGATTCCCTTGAAAGCCTTTTGGGTATAACCCTTGAAAGTCTGGAACTTAATCAAAACTTCAACCCACAATGCGTAAAACCTCCCGACAGTTTAAAGGTTAAGGCCCTGAACTATAAGGATTTTGCGGAATCCTTATGGTGGTTTCCAAAACTTTACCTATTCGGTGAGGTTTGGAACGGGAACATAACGACCCCTTCAACGGTTGTGGGTTTTAGGGTAGTCGTTGAGTTTGATGAGACGAAGAGGTTATACTCCAAGGCTACGCGCTCTTTAAAGAGATTGGAAACCATAAAGGGGAATATGCAAACCTTAGAGAAAACTTTTAACATCTCCCCACCAGAAAGGGATATATTCCATTACAAAAACCTTATAAATGTTGCCAAAAGGTTTTACGAAGGGGGTGGAATAACTTTTGCCGAATACTTTGGGATATATTCGGATTATTCCAAGGTAAGGCTTGAGGGTTTTGAAAATAGGATTAAGGGTTTGTTGGAAGGTTTATGTAATAATCGGTATGATAATCAAGAACAATATTATGAATACGGCGGACAAAATAATCGCTTTTAATCCCATAGGTTTCACACCGCTGATGATGTAAAATAAATAAAACCTCAAAAGGGTCATAATCGCTGCGGATATTGGAAAGGATAAAGCCGCCCCCAGTATCCCCAAAGGTTTTATAAGAATTAAGACCAAACCTATGTCTATAACGGAATACACCAAAGATATTAAAAACACCATATCCGACCTTCCGGATGCTTGTAAAAATGCCTGCCATATTCCGGAAAGGGAATTTATATAATACCCCAAAATAATCACGGATAGTATTATTCCTCCCCCCTCATAACCCTTACCGAAAAACCTTAAAACTAATACTCCCAAAACCGCTGATACTAAAGAAAATACCCCCATAATAAGGGACATTTTAAGCGTTATACCCCTAATCCTCAAAGCCGAATTAAAAAAGTTTCCCTTTCCAATTTCCTTACTCAACTCTATGAAAAGGACATTTGAAACGGATACTTCAAGGATATATACCCCGCTTGAAATCAAAGAGGCGGCTTTAAAAACGCCCCCGGAAAATATCCCCACAACAGAACTCACGAGAACCGGTTTTATGTTGTTTTGCATAAGTCCCAACCAATACTTCAACCATATGGGAATCCCATACATAAGCCAAGATTTAAAATCGTATTCCTTTCGCCCGAAAACCCCTTTCCTTAACACCCCCCAAGATACCCACAAATTGCTCAAAAAATTCACAAAATACTTTATGTTTGTGGAAAATATGGCGATAAAAACCTTTAAGGGGTAAAGGGGCAATAGGATTACTAAAAAAACCGCCCTTGAAACCGTAGGTATAATTATATCGTTTAAAGAAACCTCTTTAAATTTTCCAAAACCGTTTAAAACCGAGGACATATAAAGGGATAAAGCCAAAAATGGGATTCCAAGGGAGTATAATCGCAGGGCATACGAATATTCCGGATTTCTCATAATGTATTCCGATATGTATTCCGCAAAGGCGAAAAAAACCGCAAAAAATATAATACCCCAAGCGAAAAAGTATAACAGGGAAAACCACAAAATCCCCCTTAACCTATTTTCCTCACCCCTTCCGAGGTATTCCGATATAAACTTTTGGTTTGTATTTGTAAAGAGCGATAAAACCCCAAAAACTACAATGTTTATAAAATCCGCAGGGATACCGTAAAGTCCAAAGTCATCGGGTGTTAAATAGTGGAGGAGTAAAAAACCGATAAATGTGTTTATAACAAAGGATAATCCTTGCCCGGAAAAGACCTTTAATACATTTCTTGCGGTTTTCCCTATTTGCAATTTATGAAATCTTTCCAAGCGTTGAAAATCCCCTTATCAACATTCCTTTCCGCAATCCTTAGGTAATTCCCCGATGGACAATTCATATATAGGAGTTTCATAACCTCGTAATCGGGAATTTCCTTTATGTTCTTTTCAAACTCCTTTAAGGAAAATCCGAGTTTTATAAGGGATGATTTGGCGGCATCCCTAACGGTAAAAACGCTATCTTTCATCATCTTCCACATATAACCTTTGAGTTTCATACACTCTTTTTCTCCCACCAACAAAGCCGCCCTCATCCTAACATATTCATAAGGATGGTTTAAATAATCCATCAATACATTGCAAACCCCATTATCACCCGATTTATATATAGCCCTTAAAGTTCTGCTTATCCAACGACCTTCTTTCTGCCTTTTTAAAACCTTTAAGAGTTTTCCCTCCAAACCCGGTATTTTCACCTCTGAGGATACATAAAGGGCATTTTTAAGGGCTATTGTATCCCCCAAATCCAAAAGATAAGATATACCCCTTGTGCAGTATTCCGGTCTTTTTAAGCACATATCCCTTACAGCCCTTGCCCCAAACCTGTCCTTCTTTGATATGTGCTTTTTTATTATGTAAAATACCGCCTCTTCACCTATGGAAATTATTTTATAACGTGCGGAATCCACAACGGCGACATCATACCCCGCACGCCATTTTTTTGCAATTTCCCACAGAGAATCAACCTTTAAACTATCAAAGGCGAATAATAATATCACTCGTTGGGTGGTATTGGAACATATCTCCTTTCGGAAAAGTCCTTTCTAAGCGGATGGCCGGGAAACCCTTCCCAGAGTAAAATCCTTCTCAAATCGGGATGACCCGAAAACTTTATGCCGAACATATCATAAACTTCCCTTTCCATCCAATTCGCCCCCTTGAAAACACCCGTTATACTCGGAATTTCCTCGTTTTCATCAACGGCCACCTTAAACCTTATCCTTTCCCTCTTCTGCGTGGAGTAGAGGTGATATACCACCTCAAACCTTTTATCCGTGGGTCTTTTATACTTCCAACCGAGATAATCAACGGCTGTAATGTATATTATCATATCAAAACCCAGCGCTTCTTTGGACAACCTTATGACATCAACTATAACATCCCTATCAACATATATACTCCTCTCACCCCTATCCTCTATCTCCGGCCCTATTTTTTCGCCAAACCTTCCCTTTAAAACCTTATAAACCTCACTCATAGTCTTTCCCATCGTATTGCTTATACTCGCCGGCCTTTATATCCTCGCCTTTAAACGCCCTGTTTATGAATGTGAAGGATTTCTTCAGCCTCGCATAAAGCCAATTGCTGTGCTTTCCGGGGAAGAGTTCGGCGGGATAACCCAAAGCGCCATTAAATTCAACATAAACCATGTTATTTGTTAAACCCTTGGTCTTTAATTTATCTTTAAACCTACTATTATGGGACAAAAGTGTTAGTTCATCCTTTAACCCCACATCAATATAAACCTTTGTATTCCTAAACTCCGTTGGGGAATTAACCTCTGCGGAATCTATTAATGTGTATGGGTCGTGATACTTTTTCCAAACGCAGAAGTCTTCGGATATCATCTTGGCGTTGGGCTTAGTCTGTTGTTCGGGTGTTAGGCAGGAGGCATAAGGGCCCGTTGTATCCCACCTCATGGGGAACCTCACGCCAACACAAACCTTGATCCCAAAGGATGGTATAAACACGGTATCAAGCAGAAAATCACCGTTTATGGAATCCAAACCCCCCGGATAATAACAGTTTGGTATAACCCTCCAATCGGATGGATTGCTATAAGCAACAACCCTTGGGGTAAAAGCCGCGGACAAACCGTTTCCAAGTGTTAGCCAGGGGTGTTCCCTTCCGAGATAATCCTTAATCCAGAGTTTTTTACCCCCTATTTCCTCAAAATCCTTTAACAAACTATCAACAACATTTTCGTCAATTAACATGTCAAATGTCAATGGACCCGAATGTAAAGCGACAACTCCAAAAAGGTCTGCATGCTTTAACCATAGTTTTGCCGAACCGTATGAACCCATTGATAAACCCATAATAGCCCTATGCTCCCTATCACCCATAACGGGATATTTCCTTTCTATTTGGGCCACCAAACTGTCTATCATATAAGTCTCGTAATCCCCAAATGCCGTTAACGGCATATATGTTTGACTTGAAGGGTCATAAACCCTTGAATTCGTATAAAAGGAACCGCCTACGAGGTTTCTACCATCGGGCATAACAACTATAACCGGATCCATTTGTCCGGTGGAGATCATATAGTCAAGTATCTCATTAACCCCGTTGTAATACACATATGTCCTGTAATCACCCCCAAACCCATGAAGCATATAAATAACCGGATATTTCTTGTTTGGGTCGTAATCCGGTGGTAAATATACCAAAGCCTTTGGATTCACTATGCCGAGGGCGGGATCTACATTTATTACAACCTCTTCCACCTTGCCTTTTTTGACTTCTAATACCTCCTGACCGGCTTTATTACATCCATATATTAGGAATAGGCTCAGAGTTAATACAACCAAAAACCTTTTCATAATTCGGGTATTATACGGGGGAAAACTGTGCAGGCTTAGAATAACAACCTTTATGAAGAAAACGGTTTTATCGGGTATGAGGCCGACGGGTAGGATGCATTTGGGACATTTAAAGGGTGTTCTTGAAAATTGGGTTAATTTGCAGGATGAATACAACTGTTATTTTGAAATTGCGGATTGGCACGCCCTAACCGATGACCCCACAAGAAATAAGGATATTTCAAGGAACACTTTGGATATGGTTAAGGATTGGCTTGCGGTCGGTATAGACCCGGAAAGATCCGTTATTTTCAGGCAGTCTTTGGTTCCCCAGCACGCGGAATTACACTTGGCATTCTCCATGCTCGTTTCCGTAAATAGACTTTTGAGAAATCCCACATTTAAAGAAAAGGTTGCGGAGATAAGGAAAAAGAAAAGCGAGGTTAAGGTTTCATTAAACCTTGAAAACTTATCGGTTGAGGGTGAGATTAAAAGCATAGCAGAATTTATAAGGAATGAGGACGAGGTCAAAGGTGAGAACCTGTTGAGGAGTTTAATAGGTAGAATAAAAGACGAAGTTTTTGAGAGGTTATCCTTTGCCGACATTGAAGGGAGCACAATACCATCGGAAATATCTTATGGATTTTTGGGCTATCCGGTTTTGCAGGCGGCGGATATACTACTTTATAAGGGAGAGGTTGTTCCAATAGGGGAGGATCAATTGCCACACTTAGAACTCAGCAGGGAAATAGCGAGGGATTTTAATAGGATTTATGGCGAGGTTTTTCCTATACCCGAACCCCTATTAACGGAAATACCGAAAATATTGGGAACAGATGGAAGAAAAATGTCAAAATCTTATAACAACGCCATATTCATTTCCGATGAACCGGATACGATTAAGGAGAAGGTTAGAAAGAGCATAACCGACCCTATGAAAATCAGGAAAAACGACCCCGGAAGACCGGAAATATGCCCAATATTTTACCTTCATAAGGCGTTTAATCCAACCGAAGTAGAACAAATAGAAAATGATTGTAAATCAGGAAAACTCGGATGCGTGGAGTGTAAAAACAGGCTAACGGATAAACTCATAAAATCCCTTGAACCTTATAGGGAAAAGGCTGAAAACATATCCGATAACGATGTTATGGATATTATAGTTGATGGCTCAAAAAAGGCTTTAAATGTGGCGGAAAATACAATGGAAGAGGTTAGAAAAGCCATATGGAGCTCATAATAGAGTTTTTTGAAAATCACATCCCCAAAAACCCACTATGGCACGGATTTGTTGGGGGTATAGTGATAGTTGCTTTTAATACCCTTGGGGCATTGTTTGTTCTATTTTTGGGGAATGTATCCCAAAAGTTCCTTGATTCTTCCTTGGGTTTTGCGGCAGGTGTTATGTTAGCGGCGAGTTTTACGAGTTTGATATTGCCGGGAATAGAAATTGGGGGTATCTTTCCGGTTTTAATAGGCTTAATTCTCGGAGCGGTTGTTTTGGACTTGGCAGATCACTTAATCCCACACGAACACCTTATAAGGGGTAGGGAGGGGGTTGATGTTAAGAGGTTAAAAGGGGTTGTACTTTTCATAATAGCGATAACGATACACAATGCCCCCGAGGGGTTGGCCGTTGGGGTTAGTTTTGGTTCGGGGAATTTGAAGGAAGCCATTATTCTGATGCTTGCGATAGGAATCCAGAACATACCAGAGGGCTTGGCGGTTTCTTTGGGGGCAATAAATGCGGGTTTCGGTAAGAGGTTTTACGCCTTTTATACCGGATTGCGTTCGGGTTTAGTAGAATTACCATTGGCAATTCTGGGTGCAACCTTGGTCTATATATTCAAACCAATATTACCTTATGCTATGGGATTTGCCGCCGGAGCCATGCTGTATGTAATAAGCGATGAGATAATTCCGGAAACCCACAGGTTTGGACACGAGAGGTTGGCGACATTTGGGTTTATGTTGGGTTTGGTTTTGATGTTATTCTTGGATGTTACGCTTGGTTGAGAAGTTTATCAGTATCCAAGGGGAAGGGCCTTTTATTGGGGTTGTTTCGCTTTTTTTAAGGGTTTGGGGTTGTAATCTTAAATGCGAATGGTGTGATTCCTATTATACTTGGGATGTTAGGGGTGAAAGTAGGTACAGCAAAGGGGATTACGAAACGGGTTTTCCTTACACCTTTGATGATTTCAGGGATGATATAAGGGGAATACCCCTCGTGGTTATAACCGGAGGGGAACCCCTGTTATATTCAAAAATATGGGAAGATTGGATAAGAAGGGTTGATGGGGGTATGTTTCAATTTGAAACCAACGGCACATTTCCACCGATATTAAGGGATGATGATAGGGTTTATTTTGCGGTTTCCCCAAAGTTAAAGAGTAGTGGAAACGAAGACGCTATAAACCTTGATGTTTTAAGGGAATTCATCCCTTTAATCCATCAAAATAGGGCATTTTTAAAGTTTGTAATATCTGATCCACAAAGGGATGAATGGGAAATCCTTGATATACTTGAAAAACTACAATTACCCGACCATATTAGACCTTTTTCCGTTTTTTTAATGCCGGAAGGGGTGAGTAGGGATTTACCCCTATCGGAAGAGGTTGTAAAACTTTGCAAAAAACACAATTTGAGGTATTCGGATAGGATACATATAAGGATTTGGGGGAATAAAAGGGGTGTTTAAACCAATTCCGAAAGTTTAAATTTCACCCCTTCCAAAACCTCAACCCCATCGTCCCAAGTTAATATCCTCCCTTCTTTACCCCTCTCAAAAACCATAATCATCTTTGGCTTCGTTAGTATCCATATAACCTTTCGCGTTCCCACCTCAAACAAATCCTTTACCTTTTCCTCCACATACTCCATAAAGGTCATATTCTCCAGTTCCGCCTTCGTATCAACCTCTATGGCTACAACAGGGGGAAC
>CAYRSH010000039.1:4251-5607 GCA_964426895.1 uncultured bacterium | reverse complement strand
CCTTCCAAAACCTCAACCTCATCATCCCAAGTCAGTATCCTTCCCTCTTTACCCTTTTCAAATACCATAACAATCCTCGGCTTTGTTAATATCCATATAACCTTTCGCGTTCCCACCTCAAACAAATCCTTTACCTTTTCCTCTACATACTCCATAAAGGTAATGTTTTCCAATTCTGCCTTAGTATCCACTTCTATTGCAACGATTGGGGGGATTTTAGAATACGAAACATCCGAAATGCGATTTGAAATCCTTTTCCTATCAAATATACCTATATCCAATGCCCTAAAACCCCTTTTCGTATAAACTCCTATTTCGTTAAACAAAACTTCATAATCCCTATCCGAAAGGTTGATTAATAAACTTTTTACAATAACCTGTATCACTTTTGCTTGTAAAACGCTTACACCCATAACTTCCTCCGGTTGTTTTTTACCTTCTAAAACATCCTTATAACTGTGGTAATAAATGGGTTTTCCATCAACAACCTCATAGGTTAAAGCCTCTAACAACTTTTCCCTCTCGCCTTTTATAGCCGTTTGCATTATTTTCATTCTAAGGCCGAAACGCTTTATTTTGCCTTGAAAAAACTGTAAGATGCTATAAGGAAAAAGGGTAGGGAAATATATCCGTCCAAAAATTTGAAAAACACGAACAAACCAACCGCAAGGTTCATAATACCCACAAACCCAAAAATCCACCTTATATAAGCAAACTTTATATACTTTGAAACCCAACTCAAAGTTATCAGCACAAAGAGTACAAGCATTACAAACTGTAATACAATCACACCAACGCTCTCGTCAATATTTTCGTTTTTGAAATGCAAAAGGGAAAGCCCAACAATTGAGGGGAGAATAACCAATAGCCATTTTTTCATTAGTAAGAGTTAACCACCTCGGCTTGGAACATTTCTATAACTTCGTTTAATTTTGCCCTACGAAAAGCCACCCCTAAATGTCCCGAAGTCATGGCTATAAACTCTATGTTAATACCCAAACTCGCAAACCTCTCAAAAACTTCTTCAAGGTTTAAAACATCAAAAAACTCCAAAAACGATAACCCCGCATCAACTATAACCTCTCTCGCTCCAGATTTTTTCGCTATTTCCTCCTTTTTCCGCCTCGCCTTCAAACCCTCACTTTCATAAATGATAAAAGATATATCTCCCACACCCCCCGTTGAACTATCAAAACTTGCGGCCAGAAGGGTAAAACCCTCATCTTTTAAAACATATATCAAATCCGCCGCCGTGCCCGGTCTATCCCTCAAACCCCTAAAAGTTATCTTAGCAACACTCGGCTTTAATGTTATATGCACGGTTTGATATTTTAAGGCCGTAGGATTACTTTACAA
>CAYRSH010000039.1:0-4151 GCA_964426895.1 uncultured bacterium | reverse complement strand
AATCCCAATAACCAGCCGATTGAGGCCGAAGAGAAGAATCCCCACCATCCCCGAGCCATATCTCGGGAAATCCATCACCGTACAGGGGCCACATACTCCATAAGTACCACATGGGTATCAAAGGATGGGGTATGGGCCCTTAAATCACCCGTTCCACTTATGGCCATTATGTTAGAAACAAGGGGTTGGATTCATGCATACCAGAAGTTAAGACCTTATCACCCGCCAAAGACTTCCAAGTGCTATGGGATTAATATTTTAACACCAGTTACGACCAAATTTTCCCAATCTCCTCCGCGATACCCTCCAAAAACTCCTTATCGTTTTCATCAAAAGCGTTGGGTAAATCGCTGTCTATATCTATTCCCCCAACTATCTCACCCCTTTTGTTGTAAATGGGAACAACGATTTCGGATTTTGTATGTATAGAGCACGCCAAGTATCTCGGATCGGAATTCACATCGGGGACATTTATGGTTATACCTTCCCTGACTGCCGCCCCACATATACCCGTATTTATGTTTATCCTCTCGTGTGATGTTGGCCTTCCAATGTAGTAGGGATACAGCTCCAAAACATCCCCGTTTTTAACATATATTCCTACCCAGTGATACTTTTCCCTATGCGCCTTTATCCTGTTTATGTAATCCTTCAAAAACCCCAAGTTTTTCATTTCAAAAACAAAGCCCTTAAACCGTTTAGGGCAACCAAAACCGTCGTTCCCTCGTGTCCGATCACCCCAAAGAGGATGTTTATCACCCCGAAAAGGTTTAGGAGTATCATAAGGACAACAGAGCCCAAGGATATAACTATGTTTTGTAGGATTATACCGTATGATTTTTTGGAAATTTCAAAAGCCTTGGGCAAAAGGTTTATGTTATCTGAGAGGATATTAACATCCGAAGTATCCAAAGCCACATCCGAGGCCAATGTTCCCATAGCAATCCCAAATGTTGCTGCGGCCAAAGCCGGACCATCGTTTATTCCATCCCCAACCATACAACAACCGCCATTCTTTGAAAGTTCTTCTATTTTCCTCAGTTTATCTTCGGGGGAAGCCTCCGCAACAAACTCATCTATACCAACCGCCTTTGCTATACTTTCAACATTTCTCCTTCTGTCCCCACTTATCATTACCACCCTATAACCCATTTCCTTCAACCTTTGAATACTCTCCTTTGCCCCCTCCTTCAACTCGTCTTCAAGTATTAAAATCGCCTCATCCATACCGTCCCTTTTTACCGACAAAACTATCCCGCTTTCCGTCCTTTCCCTCGCCGATACCACTTCCCAAATGTTCCCGTTTAACCTCCCCGAAACCCCATAACCCAACTTATAACTCACATCTTTAAAGTCCAAGGATTTTAAGTTTTTTTCCCTTGCACTTGATGTTATGGCTTCGGCTACTGGATGCGTTATATTCCTTTCAAGGGATGCCGCTATCGTTAAAATCTCATCCTCCGTATGGCAACCGCACAAAACCCTTACTTCTTTTAACCTTGGCTTTCCTTTGGTTATGGTTCCGGTTTTGTCAAGGGCTACCCATTTAACCTCATGCAACTCCTCAACAACCGCTCCCCCTTTAAAAAGTATCCCCTTTCTTGCTGCCGATGCTATTGCGGACATAACCGTTAATGGCGTTGATATTACAAAGGCACAAGGGGATGCAACCACCAAATGTATAAGCAATCTATAAAAGGCTTGTGAGTGATCCTTTAAAATCAGGTAAAACAACCCATAAACCAAGGGTAATGTTAATAAAACAGCCAATGTGTATTTCTGCCCTATCCATTCCGCCAATGTTTGCGTTTTGCTCTTTAAACCCTGCGCCTGTGTGACGAGTTGTATTATTTTTTCAAGGGAACTTTCCTTAACGCCTCCCAATGCCCTGAGTTTTAACGACCCGTCTATTACCAAGGCCCCGGAAACAACCCTATCGCCCTCCTTATTAAACTCCGGCATATATTCGCCGGTTATGAGGGATAGGTCAATGGACGCCCTCCCTTCAACTATTTCCGCATCAACAGGAACCCTCTCCCCGGCCTTAACGAGAATCGTATCACCCGCCCTTATTTCCTCAACCGGAACCTCTTCCCACTGGTCGTTTTTTAACACCAATGCCTTTTCGGGTCTCAAAGATAGCAAACCTTTTAAAGAATCCCTACTTATTTTAAACGCAAACCTTTCAAATGTACTCCCGAGGTTAAAGAGGAATAAAAGGAACGCCCCTTCGTGAAACTTTCCTATGTACGCCGCACCGTACGCACCCAATAGCATCAAAAGATCCACATCAACCCTTTTTTCCCTTAAAGATTCAACGGTTGATTTCAGTGTAAATATGCTACCGAATACATAGGCACCTATCCAAGCGATTTCGTATTTAAGGGAAATCAGAAAGAACAAAAGGGTTAAACCGGTAAAAAACGCCTCTATATACTCCTCCTCAAACCTTAACCTCATATCATTGAACCCTTCTTATAAGCAAACTCCTCAACATCCTCGCATCCCTTAAAAACTTCTGTGCGGGATACTCGTTTATAAAACCGTACCCCCCGAATATTTGTAATGCCTTATCCGTGCAAAAGTATGCGGTTTCAATGGCCAAGTGGAGGAGTTTTTCGGGGTTATCCGTTAAAATTAAGGCGTTTTTTAAACCCTCCGCAAAGGATTTACCCCTTTCTATAAAGCCCCTTACCTCTTCAAACTCGTATATGGGTTTTCCAAAGGCTACCCTTTCCTTAGCATAGTTTTCCGCCTCTTCCATAGCCGCCAAGGATATACCCGTTAATGTGGCTATGTCGTAAAAGAGTAGGGTTTGTTGAACTTCAAAGGGATAATCTTCCAAAACCTTTAACTTTCCCTTTGCCCAACCGCACACCCTAAGCCCCAAAACCTCAACCTCTTCTCCCTCAAACTCCGCTATTTTCCCGTTGTAATAAACCCTTTCACCCGGAAACTGGACCAAACTTCCCGACCTTGCAATCCCTAAATACCCCAAAGCCCAAGTCTTTCCAACATACTGGGATATTGAAGGCTCTCCCTTTGCAAGCGTTGTTATGGCCAAAAGCCTAACCTGCAATGGGAATTCGTTGTTTTCCTTGTCCAATATACCCAGTTCGGAAAGTTTTGTTATGGTTTGTTGGAACAAAGCCTTATCCCTATCAATTTCAAGCCTTTTTGGTAATAACTCTTTCTTGTTTATCTCCTCATAAAAGTTTAAAACCTCTTCGTATTCCGAAATGTTTAAAAGCATATGGGTATTATAAAGTTGAGGGGTTTTCACCATTATAATATCAACCTTATGGTACCCAAGGGCATAGACGAACTGCTTAATGGATATAGTGGCAATGCGCCTTATTGGAGGTTTTTAAAAAACAAATCAAATGGCTCTCCAACTTACGAGGCTTTGGTTAATTTCCATAAGGGTAAGTTTTCCAAAGCAAAAAGCATTTTGATGAACGGCTATATAAAAAATCCCAAGGTGTTAAAGTATTTAAAGGGCATATACCTTTGGTATTCCGGAAAAAAAGGAAACATATCCCATCCATTTATATCATACCCAAACGGAAAGATAAACGGAAATTATCTATACGGCAAACTAAGGGGAACTCTAACATATTACGATTACATAACCTATACGGGGATACCCGAACAAAAACTTTCAATACCCACAAGTATAAGCAATCCCCACGATGCCTTTACACTTTACGCCCTTGAAACATTTTTCAAAAGGATATTGGCTCCTAAGGGTTTAAAGCTGGTTTTGAGCAAAAAGGAATATTATCCTCACCTTCCCATGTTTAGTATAAGACACTCTCATGACATTGTCGTATTGATGGGGTATTCCTTTTATAGAGAGGATTACCTGATGATTTTATGGATTTCCTTTTTGGCGAAGTTGCTTATGGATAATCGGGTTCGATTACATAACAAGAGGGGATATTCGGCTTATAATTTATTTGATAACGCTTACAAATGGGCAAAAGGAAGATTAAACTTTGGAACAATACACCAGTATGCGATTAATATTGGCCTTTTGGGAGTTTTTGATGATGTGTTTATATATGAAAAGGTGGCAAATCAAAAAGCCTTTATTTGTTTCAGCGAAAAACTGAAAATTATCCGAGGATTTGTTCATAGGATAACTTATA
>CAYRSH010000038.1:13502-15771 GCA_964426895.1 uncultured bacterium | reverse complement strand
ATAGACGGAAAAAATTTTTACGATGAAATCAAAGAGGGAGTGGTAGTGCTTGACATATGGGCGGATTGGTGCAGGCCTTGTAAGGCGATAGAGCCATATCTAAAAGAGTTGGAGAGGGAATACCCTTCCGTAAAGTTTGTAAAACTCAACGCGGATGACTATCCGGAAATATTACAGGATTTAGGGGTTATAAGCATCCCCACGGTGATATATTTTAAGAATGGTAAGGAGATGGCCCGCATCGTCGGAGCCCATCCAAAGCATAAGTTTAAGGAAACATTGGAGGGTGTGCTATGAGGCATGTTTTTAGGAAGTATGACATTAGGGGGATATATCCGGATGAAATAAATGAGGATTTTGCTTATAAGTTGGGTGTGGCGTTTGGGCATTTGTTGGACGGTTATGGTGCGAGCATTGTGGTCGTGGGTGGGGATGTCAGAAAACACACACCACCTTTAAAGGAGGCTTTCATAAGGGGTTTAAGGCATATGGATAAGACGGTTGTGGATATAGGAACATGCCCAACACCTGTTATGTATTTTGCCGCAAAGAATATGAGGGTTCATGCGGGGGTTCAGATAACCGCAAGCCACAATCCAAAAGAGTATAACGGTTTCAAAATAGTTTTGGGAGGTGATCCCTTTTACGGTGATGATATTCAAAAGTTATACGAACTCTTTTCAAATCCGCACCTATCCCCAAAATATCCATATCCCAATGGAAAATTGACAAAAGCGGATGCTTTAAGCGATTATATCTCTTGGATGGCAAAGAATGTTAAAATAACGAAAGGGTTTAAATTTGGGGTAGATACCGGGAACGGGACGGCCGGCCCCTTGGTGGAAAAGATTTATAGAAAGTTTAAAAATTTGGAGTTTAAGGGTATATACTTGGAACCCGATGGGGATTTCCCAAACCATTTACCCGACCCCACCGTTCCGGAATATACGAAGGATCTTTCAAATCTGGTGGTTTCTGAGGGTTTGGATTTTGGTTTTGGATTTGATGGGGATGCGGATAGGCTGGGTTTGGTGGATAGAAAAGGAAATATGGTTTTTGCCGACAAAATCTTAGCCCTTCTGGCCAAGCAGGTGCTAAAAGACCTTCCGGGTTCAACGATAATAATGGATGTGAAATGCTCAAAGGGTGTAAAGGAATACATAGAATCCCTTGGTGGAAAGGTTTATATGTATAAAACCGGGCATTCTCTAATAAAATCAAAAATGAAGGAGTTAAACGCCCCGATTGCCGGCGAGATGTCCGGGCATATTTTCTTTAATTACAGGTTCTTCGGCCATGACGATGCCATATACGCATCTTTGAGGTTTTTGGAAATGCTATCAAACGAGGATAAAAGTTTGGAAGAACTCTTACAGGAAATTCCGCATTACATTTCAACACCTGAAATAAGGGTTGAGGTTGTAAACGACGAGGTTAAGTTTAAAATGGTGGATGAACTCGTTGATGAGTTCAAAAAGGAGGGGTATCCGGTTATAGACATAGACGGTGCGAGGATAGAGTTTGACGATGGTTTTGCGTTGGTCAGGGCATCAAACACCCAGAATGTTTTGGTTTTGAGGTTTGAGGCGAAAACCGAAGAAAGGTTGGAAGAATTAAAGGAGTTGGTTTTCGGCAAGTTGAGGAGGTATGATGAAGTTAAACTTGAAAGCACCACGCATTGAATATTTGGGCTTGGTCTCTTACAAGGAGGCGTGGGATTTACAGAAAAGGCTGCATCAGGAGGTTGTAAATGGGGGTGAGGAGAGGGTATTGCTTTTGGAACACAATCATGTTATAACCCTCGGTAAATCTTCAAAACCCCAAAACCTCCTCTTTCCAAGGGAGTATTTGTTAAGCAACGGTATAGAGGTTTATGAGGTTGAAAGGGGTGGGGATGCCACATATCACGGACCCGGCCAATTGGTGGGGTATTTTATTGTGAGGGTTAAAAGCGTAAGAAAATTGGTTGATATGGTTGAAGAGGCGATAAAAAGGGCTTTGTTGGAGGTTTATCCTTTTGAGTTCTCCGAAGGGCCGCATAGGGGGGTTTGGTTGAAAAACGGGAAGAAGATAGCATCAATCGGTATGGCGGTTAAAAGCGGGGTTTCCATGCACGGTTTTGCGTTAAACTTAACGACCGATTTGAGGTTTTTCAACCTCATAAATCCCTGCGGTTTAAACCCCTCGGTTATGACATCTTTGGAAAAGGAAACGGGAATAAAAATCCCCCCTTCGGAGTTTTATCCTATAATGGAGAGGGCTATTAAAG
>CAYRSH010000038.1:6726-13402 GCA_964426895.1 uncultured bacterium | reverse complement strand
GTAATATCCCAAGCATACCCTCCCTAACAGTATGATACTCCTCCGCCAGTGCCCCTTCCGAATAAACCCATGCCATATTGCTTGCCGCCTCCCATAGGCGATGACAAGTGCCTCTGCAAAACCCATATAATCCAAGTAGATTACCCCGCAATTCGGCGAACTTTATCAAGGTTTATTACCCTTGTAAAGGTTTTATTCTCTAAAACTACATTATCATGCGATACTATGATTAATGTTTTTCCCCGGGTTAAATCAAATATTTTATTCAGAATCTTACCTTTGTCCTCGGGGGATATGCCCTCCGTAGGTTCGTCAAGTATATAACAGTCCGCATCACGGGAGAGGGTTAAGGCTATAAGGAACTTTTTCTTTTGGCCGGTTGATAATTCTTTAAAACTCTTCTCTTCATCCAAAGAAAAGTCTTTTAATAGATTTGAGAATAATTCGTTGTTTAAAGCTTCCTTTACTTCGTATATCTTGATATTCGGAAACTTTTCGGGAAGATACGATATTCTTTTATATGTTATAACCTTACCTTTATAAGGTTTTAAGAAACCCGCTATGATCTTCAAAAGCGTGGTTTTTCCGGAACCGTTCGAACCCGTGATGAGAACCTTTTCACCGTTAAGGATTTTTAAGTTTAAGCCTTCAAACACTTTGGTTGAGTTATACGAAAAGTGAATATCAATAAGTTCTATAATTTCCGAGTATTCCGGAACCCAGATATCGCTCCTTTCCTCAACCTCCCTTATTCTATCGCTTAGAGATAATGTTCTTATAATCTCCGGAAAGATTTCAAAAAAACCTCTAAGATATGTTAAAAAAGGATAAAATGCCGTTAAAAAACCCATGAAATCGCCAAATGTTATTCTCTGAACAAAAACGAGTATAGCATTTATGATTATAAAACCCGTTTGCAAAGATATACTGAGAATTCTCATAGATACATCAAACATACCCATTTTTTTTGTTGTATTAAAGGATAGGCCTAAATAATCTTCAAAAATTCTTGTGATTTTCCTTAATATCATGTTGTCCAGATTAAAAGTTTTTATGGGTATCCAAGAGGTTAGAACATCCCCTATAACTCCACGGGTTTTAGCTTCCAATTCTGCCGCATTTCTTGAAAGGTTTTCAATATGCACTTGGAGTTTTTTACCTATGATATACGAAACTATTGAAAAGGGTAATAGGAATATAATCGCAATGGGAGAAAGTATTAGCATAGCAAAGAACCTTGAAAGGAGCATTAAAAATGTTGATAAAATGGAAAATATCTGATTTAAAAAAGATATAACAACCGCCATAGGTTCGGAATAGAACCTGTTGATTAGATAACCCTCATCTGCATTGTCAATAGAGCCTTTGTTAAAAAACGCGTTTAAAAACCTTTTAAGGATTTCCCTTCTAATATCGTTGATTATCATCTGATCAAATATTGAGAGGAAGTATTCAACTACCGCACTAAAAATCCCCAAACCGGCAATTAAAACCAACATAATAACGAATGCTTTTAGGTTTTTCTCCATTATTCCCAAATCAAAAAGATACTTGTTAAGCATCGGTTCAAGAAACCCTAAGGGCATTATCATCACAACAAAAATACCTTTAAGCACAAGTTTAGGCCACGATTTTTTAAAAAACCCGAGTAAATATTTTATATTTCCCATAATGTTCTCGGATTTTTGGGATTTTGGTATCTTTTAAGAAAATCCAAAATCCCCGCACTTCCCGATCCCCAATCAAAGGAAATTTTTTCGTATTCCTCGGATGGATAAAATACTTTATTTTCTCGCTCAATTGCAAACATAAATAAACCCTCTACGATTTTGTTTATTTCCCCACTTATCCCGAAATTATACATATCTATTAAAGTTTCCCCTATACCCGCCAGACCAAACAACTGTCCGGGGAATATGGTATATTTTCTGTTTAGGTCTGGAAGTATATTTTTTATATATTGAAAAATCTCCTCATCCTTCGTCCTATCCCA
This sequence comes from uncultured bacterium, assembly GCA_964426895.1. Lineage (GTDB taxonomy): Bacteria > Hydrothermota > Hydrothermia > LBFQ01 > LBFQ01 > Caldipriscus. The sequence continues at coordinate 11,409 of CAYRSH010000038.1, read as the reverse complement.
AAACCTTATGGCTACCCCCAAAATACCGGCACTTCCATGCCTAACATATGGAAGAATGGTGGGTCTCTTTTTATCCGGGAAAAACGATAAATATCCACCCGCATCCACAGAGTTTTTAAGGTCAAATTTTAGGAATTCCTTGGCTACGCGTAGAAATTTTTTATCCCTTAGAAAATCATAAAGTTTTATAAAAAACAGCGATATACCACTTGCACCGAAGGCAAAACCGTAATGTATATCACCATCATACCCATAAATATATCTAACTTCATCATCTTTATGGGAATTTTTTATTATTATTTCGGCACACTTTATAGCCTCTTCAAGATAGAATCTATCCCCGCTTTCTTTATAAAATTTTAAATTTGCCATACCATACCCGCTTAAACCATAAAACATATCGTAATATTTCCAAATGTCTTGATTGTTTTTTGCAAGTTTTAGGGCGTGCTCGGCGATGTCCATAAAACCCAGCTCCAAAAATCCCCAACATATACCGCTATAACCCACATACAAGCCGGGTGGATAATCCTTTAAGGGATAGGTTAAAATTTTATTTATAAAATCCTCCGGAATTTCATAACCCCATCTGTTTAAAATGACCAAAATTCCAATATCACCGTAGCAGAAGTTCAATGGTCCCAAGTTATCCTTGTAGGATTCAAACAACCTAACACCCTTTAAATTCGCGGAACTTATTATACCCATATATATCCCTTCCGTTAATTTTGAAACATCACAATTTTTTACCGTTTTAACCCTTTGTATTTTACCATTGGAACACTTTAAAATTTTTACACTCGCTAAGGGTTTTAGGGGTTTCTTTAAGTTTTTCTTTATCACCCATATGAATGTTTCATCGTATCCGTATCCCTCTAATACCTCTTTGACAAACTTTTCCCTTAATTCGGGGAACTTGAAAAACAAATGGTTGTTGGAAAACAAAAGGGTATATATCAATTCCCCAAAAGCATAATAATCGTCTTGAAAAGTAGGCCTGTTCCCGTCCATCAGGTTTTTGGAAGCAAATCCCGGTGTCCATATACTAATCCATTTCTCGCTTCCCACTTCATAAGCACCCTCAAAATCTATAAAAAAAGCATTCAAATCGCTATCTATTATGATATTGTTCATACTTAAATCACCAAAGATTATACCTTTGCGATGCAAGGTTTCAAGTCCCCTGGCAAGGTTTTCCAAAACCCTTAAAATTTTATACAGGTATTCTCTGAAATTATCGTAGGTTGATAAAGGGTTGAGTATAGGAGAATGGTAGGCTACAAACCCCCTGAGGCTTATCCCGTTTATAAATTCTTCAACCAGAAAAAGGTGTTCCCATTCTTGAAATATCTCAATAGGTCTCGGCGCTATTCTTTCGCCTTCTAACTTTTTCAAAATTCTATATTCCTTTTTCAACAAATCCTGCGCATCCAATCCGTTTTCCCACATGCTAACATATGGCCTGGCTTCCTTCACTATAACCGGGGTGTTGGTTTTTGTATCCAAAGCCCTGTATACCCCCCCGTTGTTGGAAAATTGTATTACACCTAAAACCTTATACCTCTGGTTTAAGATTAAATCACCTCTCGGACCCGCTATGCGGGGATTTCCAAAAGGATCCTCGACCCAAGGGGGTGGGTTATAGAAAGGTGTTCTAATATCATCATAGGGATTTCCATTGGGATCAAAAATTATGGGTATCTTTTCACCCGTTATATCAACCCTTTCATTCTTTACAAAGCCTCCATACCTATAATAAACCACCCCCGAATCTTTGTACCTCATATCCGAAAGTATGTATGGGCCTTTAAAGTCTTTCAATTCTAAATATAACTCTTCTATCAGGGGCTTAAATTTCTTCTCCGGAGGATATATGGTTATAAACTTCCCGCTGGAGCCCCTGTTCATCATTCGCGAATTGAGAAATGCCAAAATCCTTTTGTCCTTTGCAAACTTAAAATTTACCGCGAATCTTTTTATTATGGGAACGGCTTTTTTTAATATTTCCTCCGCATTTAGAACCGTAGCACTTATATGTATTTTCCAACCTTGGTCCGGTTGTTCGTTTTCAGGTGAATAGCAGAATATCCAAATATCATCTTCCTCAAAAAACCAACCCTCCCCTAAGATGTCTTTAACTATATCCACCATTTTAAAACCCAACGGCTACTTGAACTTTAAAAACCTCCTTTTCAAAGAGATGGGTCATTCGCTTGGGTTTTTCCCCCAAAAGTTGTTTATTAACGGCGAGGTATATTCCCCAAAACTGTCTTGGTTCAAAGGCTATAACGAGGTTTCCGTTTAGGTGATATGTGCTTGATACCCTATCGGCGGTATATCCCACATACGGCTTTATGGTTATGTGATTGGGGAGGTATATATATCCGTAAATCTGAAAGATTTGTAGGGTATCAAGGATTGTTTCGTATTTGTTGTAGGATATTCCGGGTTGGAAGGGTCCAAGGGGATAAGAAATTGATACATCAAAACTCCTAAGGGAATAACCCAAATATTTCCCGGATGAATAAGAAATTGTAGTCTGCTTGTTGGAGTTTATAAAATATCCAACGGTTAAACCTACGGTTCTTTGGGTTAAGTCTTTGTACGGTAAGTATGATAAGTATGGCATATAACTGTAAGATGTGTATATACCGAAAAAGTTTAAGGGAATTATCGGCGATGGAAGGATAATAAAGTTTATGTAGGTATTCCCCCATTCGTATATTACAGGTAATCTCCATTCGTATATTTTGCCCGTGTCCATTTTCATGTTTGAGTAATTAAAACCCGTTGCAACGAATAAGTTTTTGCCCTTGAAAATTTTATCATTTGTATAAGAATAATAGAAGCCCCCGTTTATGGATTTATAGCCGTCAAAGTATAAACTTATGTAGTTTAAGGGCGTTAAAAATCCGCTTTGAACTCTGGTCAATGAGAGGTAAATATTTAACCACTGTCCCGACCTATAAAGGTAAAGGGAGTTATACTGCGCATCCGTTATAAAGTTTTTGTAGCCTTTCAGAGACATCCCCGCCGCCGTTTTATTATCGTAAAAGTTTAAACCTCCCCCGAATGCGGTCGTATATGCGTACAAACCGTTAACGAACGAAGCGTCCAAAACCGTATTTGAAAAGAGGTTATACTGATAGTTCCCGAAATACACATCGTTAAAGGTTGTATCCTTTACATAACCCAAATAAAACTTTTGGTTCTCATATGCGGAGTAAAACTTCATGCCGTATAACGGATATTCCAAATTTCTCGTTCTCAAAAGTATTGAAGGTGGTGAATAAGGTTTTCCCTCAACAAAAAACGGCCTCTTTTCGGGGTAATTAACGGGTAGCCTGTTTAGGTTAAAGGTTATAATATCAACATCCACATCGGAAAAGTCCGGCTTTGCGGTTATGTCCATTAAATCCGATGTACCCCTTTTATACCTAAGGGTTGCACCCATCAAGAACCTATTATCCCTGACGGTGTCGTATTGTGATTCCAACCTATAAGACGGGATTAGTGCAAAACCGTATGCCTTTGGTTTTTGTATGTATTCGTAATCAAAGACTATTTTTGCATGCTTGTCATATGTAAAATCCGGGTTATTCGTTAGCATTTGAAGGTTCATATTTGATATTATGAGCCTAATTATATTAAAGCCCCATTCGGGTGATGAAAATGGTATGGATTTGAAAGGTATGAGTATCATAACCTCGTATCCCCAGTCGTATGTTTTTGACAAAACCCTTGTATCGCTATCCCATTCACCTTCCGAACTCATATCCGCAATATTCCCCAGGGGATTAACCTTTATTTGATAGATTTCGGAAACCTTTCCCCATCCGGATGGTAGAATGACAACCCCTACGAAGTCCTCCTGCCCTGCGGATAAGGTTTGTGCATCCCTGCGCTTGGATTGTGCGTTTATTCCCTTTTGATACAACCTTGCGTATATCACGAGTTCCTTAGGTGTATAACCTATCCACACCTTGCCACTGTCGGCTGGTGTTGTATCCAAACTCGGATATACCGTTATGAGATAAAACGGTTTCTCCCTATGTGCTATTTCATAAATATCCTCGGGCTTTGCCAACTTAAACGGCTCAACCGTAAGAAACGAAAGCACTAAGTTTAGCATACCAAACCTCCTGTTTGCCCGTACAAATTCTTAATCGTTCCCGCAGTAGCAGTAGCTTAACGATGATTTCCACTTGGGTTCCTTTGCATCCCCACAATCCACTTTTAATGTATCCGCTGGTATAACCCTTGGAGTATCCGGAGCGTAATTATAATTCCCCCTACCCCTACAGGCGCTATAACTAACCGTAGAACATGCATATACGCTTAGCGTACTGTCGGCTTTTTTTGAACTATCCGCAACATTAAGGGTCTGCAACGATAAAATTTTAAACATATGTCTACTCCTTTTTAATTAGTATCCAAAGGTAGCAATTCTAAGGCTGCGTTGGTTATAGTATTACAGCAGTTGTTAAAACTACACGATGAACAAGCAAAGAAACTTTGACTGCTTGGAAATATAGGCCTTATAGCCTCTATACTCTCTCCTGTGCTGCCCGGACCTAAGGCTTGCAATGATAAAACCTTCTCCATACCCTATACCTCCTTTTCAAGTGGCAATTCTAAGGCTGCGTTGGTTATAGTATTACAGCAGTTGTTAAAACTACACGA
>CAYRSH010000038.1:0-6626 GCA_964426895.1 uncultured bacterium | reverse complement strand
CTTGGAAATATAGGCCTTATAGCCTCTATACTCTCTCCTGTGCTGCCCGGACCTATTTAATTAGTATCCAAAACACGACCTTTTAACATATCCCTTGCAAGCGGTATAACCAAAATAAGACCCCAAAGCGCCGAGGATTATGGGAATAAAGGGGATATTACCGCCTATAATTCCTCCCAATATACAACCAGCACATCCACCGGCGGTACCGCATACCAACCCAGCACCTTCGGACATATAGAATTCAATTCCACTGCTTCTATACGACCCCATACTTTGTACTTCTTGTGCCTTTTCTACGGGTTTTTCTCGGGCTCCTTCTTTTATCGGTTTTTCCTTGTATTTTTTGGGGACTTTTGTTATAAATACGAAAATATCGTAATCTTTAAAGTTTATTTTGGCTTTTACATAGCCGGGTATATCAACGGCGTGGATACCTTCGGGAATGCCCTCAACAATATCGGCGTTATATTTCACACCATCTATTTTGAATTCCGTTTTGGGATAAACCAAAACCGCATGGTGCTTTAAATCCTTTAACCTATCCCTAAGGCCGTTTATAAGGTCGGATGTGAATGGCAAAGATGTATCGGTTGATATAAAGTTCTTACGACCATAATAGGGTTTGAAAACGAAAACCCTTTTCCCATCCACATCAAATACATAGCCGTAATCGCTTTCGGCAATCTGGAAAATAACGAATATCATAGCCCCAAGTCTTTTAATGAGAATACAACATTTAGGTTCGCGTAAAGTATGCTGTTCAATAGGGAAAGCCTGTTCTCGGGGGGTAGGGACATATCATAAGGTATAACTATTCCCGCTTCTGCGGATATTGACCTGTTAAAGGAATACCTCAAACCCAAAAAGGACAAAACCGTTAGGGCATAGGTGTTATTATCATACCTGTTTGAAAGCATATACTTATAAGGCTCGGTTGTATCGCTCTTATACCTCGTCCTGTAAAGTATCCTCGGCAAAGCATTGACTTCAAATATTAGTTCCGTGTTTTCCTTCCAGAGATATATTAACCCAGCATATCCACCGTAAAAGTTTAATATTTCCTCTTTCTTAGAATCGTAAAAGGACGGGGATTTCAATGCGGATTTTAGGCTATCGCAATATATTCCCGCATAACAGTTAGATGTATCGGGTAATTGTGAGGACTTTATATTTATGCCGAATTGGGCTAAGGATGCACCAACGGCAAATGAGTATTTATCCCAATAGAATGTTAAAGGCACAAATGCGGTAACACCCCTTGTGTTATATTGCCTTGTGAATTCGTAATATACCGGATCCGGATTGTAAAGGATAAGGGTATCCGTCATGCTCTGGAAAGAAATGGGGTTTATTTTTAACTCAACGGCACCTTTAAAATTCTTTAAGTCTAAGAACTTTATCTTCATGGCCATTGCACCGCTTGAAGTTCCACCTGCCGAAAGGTTTGATAAAAGCCTTTCCAAGGAAAGTTTAACCTCCATTAAATCCGCCAAACCGATAGTAAATACCCCCTGCCCTATTCCGAATTCCGTCCAGTTTCCAAAAAACGCACCACCGTAAAACCAAAATGTTCCACCTTCCAAAACCTGCCCCGTAGGTCCTATTAAGAGTTTATAAGGCCTGTAATACTTGGGCCTTTTGTAGGTTTCAACTATCAGGTCTTTACCCAAGCCGTTCACCTTTTTCACTTCGGGGATAATTTTTACCTTTTCTATTTTAACCTCTACTTTTACCGTATCCTCTGATGCTTTTAATGTATCGCCCAAAGCCAAAATGATTAAAATCATATCTCACCTCCCGGTTATAGTTGATAGGTATATAGTTACCTGACAAGACCTGCAATCGTAGCCAATCCTTATTCCCGTGGTATCGGCCCCGTACAGGTCTCCGGTATCAATAACGCCGTTTCCATTCTCATCCTTCCAAGCCTCAAAGTAATACTTCCCCTCGGGAATCTCCACTACAACCCTATCGGAACCCTTTGATTCCCTTATAAGTGTTCGTAGGGACTTGTCCGAGTATATCCTGAACACGACATCTTCTCTTGGGGGTTCTGATCTGAGTTCAACCAAGGGCAGATTACCATAACCATACTCACCCCCTACATAGGCGGATGAACAAGAAAGTAAAAGCGCAAGGGCAAAAATTAAAAAACCCATCCTATTCATAAGGTGTATATTATACACCGGTTTTGTTGGTGGAAATCGTTTATATCATACCCCCATCAACCACTATAACCTGCCCGCTTATATAAGAGGCCCTATCGGAAACCAAAAAGGCGATAACCTCCGCCACTTCTTCGGGTTTTCCAAACCTCCTTAAAGCAATACTTTCAAGGTACTTTTTCTTAACCTCATCGGGTAATCCTTCCGTCATAGGCGTTTCAATATATCCCGGGGCAACGGCAACAACCCTTATATTCCTTGAACCCATTTCCTTGGCCAAAGATTTTGTAAATGCTATTAATCCCGCCTTTGTGGCGGCGTACGATGTTTGCCAAGCATTTCCGACAATTCCCACCACGGAGGAAACATTAACGACAACACCACCCTTTAAATACTTTAAAGCGGCTTTTGTTAGCATAAAGGCGGAAAACAGGTTAACCCTAAAAATGTTTTCCAATTCGTCCGGGTTCAACCTTATTAAAGGTTTGTCAAGGGTTTGCCCCGCGTTGTTTATTAAAGCGTTTATACTTCCAAACCTTTCAACGGTTTTATTAACTATTTCCTCTGCACTCTTATAATCCGAAACATCCGCTTTTATGATTAAATCCTCCGGAAATTCCGATTGTATCCTCTCGGTATTCCTCCCCACTAAGGATAGGTTCCAACCCTCCCTTTTTAAAACCCTTGCCGTTGCCAAACCTATACCGGATGTTGCACCCGTAATTATTGCAACCTTCATAAGGGGGTTATTCTACCCCCGTTTTTTGTTTCTTATAGGATTCTTTTCTTTCGGCCGCCTCAACCAATTGGGTTAAAGTGGTTTTTTGCAGGAATTCTCTTATTTTCTCCCTTATGGGTTTATATGTGTTGTGTAATGGGCAAGGGTGGTCGTCGTCGCACCTCTCCCAACCTATGGCGCATTCGTCATAAACTTCAACATCGTCAAACACCTTGATAATATCCCATAATGTTATTTCTTCCGGAGGCTTTTTGAAAACGAAACCACCGCCTAAGCCCTTCTGGGAGGCTAAGATTTTCGCCCGGGTTAGCGCGTGAAATATCCTTGAAAGGTATGCCCTGGGTAAGTTCTCTTTTTCCGCTATATCTTGCAACCTTACGCTTTCAACCCCTTTTTCTATCATCTCCCTGTATAATCTTATAAGCGCCCTTATCGCATACTGGCTCGTTTGCGAGTAAAACATGCTTTAATTATAAGATTGTAAATTTATTTGCAAGATGTTATTTGTGGGAATTTTTATCGGCTTTGCGGAAGATATAAATACTTGCCCGTCAAGGGTTTTTATAACCTCTTCCGTGCCTTCCGGATCCAAATACACAAAAGGTTCGTCTAAAACCAGAACCGGCTTATCTCCCAATTTTTCCTCCAAAACTTTCCTCAAAAATAAAACTATTGCCAAGTGTATCCTCCTCTTTTGACCCTCGGATGCGTATATCCTTACGGGTTTATCTCCAATCGTTATAATAAACTCATCCCTCTGGGGCCCCACAAGTGGAAAACCCCTTTTCCTCTCCTCCTCTTCAAAGTTCAATATTTTTTCTCCACTTGGTATATTTGGCCTGTATATTATGGAGCATCCCCTCGGTAGAAATCCATAAGTTAATCCGGAATTTAGCATATCCACAAATCTCTTTCTCGCGTTTATTATGTAATCAATGTGGGGAATTAATGCCTTATTGAAGGGTTTTATTATCTCCCCGGATTTAATGGCCAATCTTTTCTCTTCAAGTAGTCTTTTAAACTCAATAAGGTGTTGGAAATAGTTTTCATCTATTAAGGATAAGGCCCAATCAAAAAACCTCCTTCTCTCCGATGGGGGGCCATCCATAAACGCGTGTTCCTTTGAACTGAAAGATAGAGCAACGAATGTTTTGAAAACCTCTTCGTATGTGCGCACCGTTCTACCATCGCTTTTATACACCTTTTTCTCGGTTCTACCCTGCTTGTCAATTTTTACATATACGGTTATGTTCTTTGGGGTTTCAAACCTATAAATCTTTGCGTTTATGTAGAAATAATCCTCACCCCACCTAACAAGGGCAAAATCCCTTACACCCCTGAAAGACCTCGGAACGGAAAGGTATGCTATACCTTCAAGTAGGGATGTTTTCCCCGAACCGTTCGGCCCGAGTATTAAGTTTATACCATCCGAAAACGAGAATTTTCCCTCTAAGTTTTTAAAGTTGTGAAACTCTATTTCCTTTACCCTTATGCACTACCTCCTTTTATGCCGCCTCTCTGCTATACCTTTCCGCTTGGGCCCTTAAATCCTGCAAGATTTGTGTCACTGATTTTTCAACATCCTCGTCCTTCAACTCTTTAAGCCTTATTATAGCCTCAACGGCGGGAAGCGAAGCGATGTTCTTGGGGTCAAACCCCCTTTCCTTGGTATAATACATAAATATTTCAAACGCCTCCCTTATAGTTTTTGCTATTAAGTAGGTTTTCTTTGGTGAAGAGGAGGCATCTATTTCGTGGAAGGCGTTTTGTTGTAAGAAGGCCAACTTAATAATCCTCGCGGTTTCAAGCAGTACCCTTTGTTCATCCTGTAAGGCATCCGGCCCCAAAAGTTGCACTATATCTTGCAATTCCTTATCTTTTTGTAAAATATCCGTCATCCAAACCCTTATATCCGTCCATTCTTCGGAAACATTCTCCTCAAACCACTTTTTAATAAGGTCGTAATAAAGGGTATAGGATATGTTCCAGTTTATTGCGGGATAGTGCCTTGAACGGGCCAAAGAACTATCTAACGCCCAAAAGCCACCGACAACCCTCAAAGTGCTCTGAACCACGGGTTCCGAAAAGTCTCCACCCGGAGGGCTAACCGCTCCCACGGCGGTAACGGAACCCGTTTGATTGGAAAGGGATATAACCCTTCCCGTCCTCTCGTAGAAGGCCGCAAGCCTTGAAGCCAAATAGGTAGGATAGCCCTCCTCACCGGGCATCTCTTCCAACCTTGATGACATCTCCCTTAGTGCTTCCGCCCATCTGGAAGTAGAGTCCGCCAAAAGTAGGACATTATAACCCATATCCCTGTAATACTCCGCCAATGTTATCCCGGTGTATATTGAAGCCTCCCTTGCCGCAACCGGCATGTTTGATGTATTAACGACGAGGATAGTCCTATCCATTAATGGGCCTCCGGTCTTCGGGTCGGTCAGTTCGGGGAATTCAACCAAAACCTCCGTCATCTCGTTGCCCCTTTCACCGCATCCTATGTAAATAACCACATCAACCAGCGAATGCTTTGCCAAACTCTGCTCCGTTACGGTTTTACCCGTTCCAAATCCACCCGGTAATGCCGCATTTCCCCCTAAGGCAATTGGGAAAAGGAAATCCAATATCCTCTGCCCTGTTATTAATGGGACCGTTGGAAGCAATTTCTTTATATAAGGCCTGGCAACCCTAACCGGCCACTTATGGGCCATACCGATTTTGTATGTTTTTCCATCTTTATCCTTCAAAACCGCAATCGTATCCCAAACCGTGTATTCCCCGACCTTTATCTCAACAACCTCAAACTCTTCGTTTAAGTTGGCTTTTAGGTTTGGTGGAACCATTATTTTGTGTTTTAGGTAAGGGGTTTCCTGAACCTCTCCTATTATTGAACCCTGTTTAACCTTATCACCGGTTTTAATCAAAGGCTGAAAGTTCCACTTTTTATCCCTCGGCAAAGCCGGAACATCTACGCCCCTCTCAATAAAATCCCCCTTTGATGCCCTTATCTGATCCAAAGGCCTTTGTATCCCATCAAAGGCCTGCCCCAACAAACCCGGACCCAGTTCAACCGCCAAGGATTCACCCGTCCTTTCAACGGGTTCGCCAACCATCAAACCGGAAGTATCCTCATAAACCTGAATAAACACTTGGTCTTCCGCAATCCTTATAACTTCACCAACGAGTTTTTCCTCCCCCACCCTAACCACCTCGTTCATTCTAACCCCTTCAAGTCCTTTTGCCACAACCAATGCACCCGAAATACGATATATCTTTCCGGCCATAAGCGGGTATTATACCCGGGAAAAGTTTTTAATCGGTATAAGTATTTTCATCCTCCCGCTCCACAATGGCCAACGGTGTTAAGGCGATTAAACCGCCTTATTCATCCCCAGTTTCCTTATCCGTATAATTAGACAAGGTTGGCATTCTGCTTTTGGCACTTGTCTTTCCGTATTTCCCGACAAACTCTCCCCGTTCCTTTCTTTCCTTAAATGTCTTCCTAACCACATGTTTTGACAGCTCACGCTCAACCCTCGGTATTTCATTTTTATAATTTTCCAACCTTCCTATGCTATATTCCACATATTCCCTTGATATATCAATACCTATAAAGTGATGCCCGAGAATTTTTGCCGCAACAAGTGTGGTACCGCTACCGCAGTAAGGGTCAATTATAATACCCCCTCTTTTGTCATCCATTATTGAATATATTATTC
>CAYRSH010000037.1:14567-15837 GCA_964426895.1 uncultured bacterium | reverse complement strand
TACCCACTTGCCCGGGTCGGTGGAGCCCTTTCAAGGGTGGGTAGCCCCTCCCACTACCCCCCTTTCCCCTCCCACTCTTTTTACTTACCTACCATTTACCTCCTTTCCGGGTATTATAAGGGTGTTTCTTTCGCGGTGGGTTGAAGTTGACGAATCCCACTTTATACCCTTATCCCTCCATTCGCCAAATACCGAATGTGGTTGTATAAAGCACAAAGCGATACGCCAAAACACATTATAAGAAAACAAAAACTTTCATCATTGTGGAACTTTTGTTAAGAACCCTTGGCGTATTTCCTATCGCAGGCTTCTTTTAAGTATTTCAAAGCCTCATCCCCGCTTATATCAGCCCCTTCCTCCACCCAAGAGGAAGCAAGTCCTCCCCTCTTAAATCGGGTATTATGTATCCTTTAATGTGATGAAACCCAACTTATAAAATCCCTCTTTATACTTTTAATCTGCATTTTTGCCGGTTCTATTAGTTGGGGATAATCATCCAAGTTAAGCAAAGCACCCATGTAGATTTCAAAACTCTGTGAGGGAAACTTCTTCTCAAAATCCGACTTTATTACACCCCAATCCTTAGGCACTTTGCCATTATAGTACAGAAAGGCAAAATCGTAAGGGTCCTTCGGGTCTATCCTCCTGCCTGCCACATAAATTTTGTTTAGGAGTAAATCGTAATCGTGGGCTATCCTTATCCCATCTATCTTTTCCGTATGTTTGATATTCTTAAAGGGGAAATATACGAAGGAAACCCTTATGCCGTTTATGATGAAATTAATATCATCTATTCCTTCTTCAATATCCTCTACGGAAAACATTCTCCTGAGTTTCATCGCCAATCCCCTTTTTGAAAATTCCCTGTATCCAAAGAAATCCAAATCTATACTCATTCTGTGTTGATATTTAAACATTATGGCGGTCCCTCCGGATAAATAAAAGTGCTTCAAACTTTCCCCTATTTCCCGTGCAAGGCTCCTCATTCTGTTGAATAGATCCCTATCAATCCTTAACTTTATCATGCCATACCTTTAACCAGAACCTAACACCCCTCTTTATATCGGGATAGCGAAAGGCCAGTTCATAAGTCTCTTCTGGATACATCTCGTAGATTTTCTTTATATCGCCGAATTTCCCATAAGTTAGAACCCTGTAAATGAGCTTCTCAAGGGGGGCTTTTGCCCCCTCATCCCATAACCATACCTTCCACTCCTTCGGAACAGGAACTTCCTGCGTATATTTCCACTTAATCCTGTATCCCGGCCCC
>CAYRSH010000037.1:0-14467 GCA_964426895.1 uncultured bacterium | reverse complement strand
GCGTGCATTGGGTAATCAGTATATTTATAGATTCCCATCTCCTACCTCCTTTTTCTCCCCCATCCGGGTAAAGGGGCTAAATCCAATAATGTCCATAAATTCCCCCCTTGTGGGTATTTTCTCCGTGGAATTATAAGGCTGGAAGGTAGAACCATACGAAAAACCTCTTTATAATTATTGAATTGGGTTTATCGCCATAACCCGCCGTTAATGTAAATCTACCCAATCTTATACCACCCTCAAACCAATACCCAACATTTACCGTACCGTGCAAAAATGAAAACTTTGGATATTCCCCTATGTTTGGCTCCCTATGAACTCCGTTATACCTACCCCTACCAAAAGCCCCTACCCCAAATGTGAATATCCCGTAGTTTATCCCAAAACTTGCATGGGCGTAATCCGAACCGTGAATAGGACTTTCGTACAAAGCATCCCAAACCTTCCTGTTTGCATATACAAAGGCCGGAACCCAAAGAAAATCCCCAAAAACCCTTCCATTAAAAGAAACCCTCAAACCGAATTTATGCGGAACGGTATCCCACCAAGAGGGCAGGTATTGTATATCATCTATTAAAAGTTGAACCCTTAGGTTTTTAGCCCTACCTTCCAAAAGCCAAATTACATTAACCTCCCTACCTTTTAACCATTGGTATAGGTATCCCGGGAATAAGGGGTTTAATATTGCCATATCCGGAAAAGAACCCAAAGAAGACCAAACAACGAGTTCGTAAAAGGCAAAGTTTTTATACTCTAAGCCTTTCAACAGTATATACCTGCTTACAACATCACCCGGATGAATTTCCTTATTAGCCGGATTGAAATAATATACGCTATCCGAGATCCAATTTTTGCCGGAGAATAGGCCGTAAATCAAATTAATTTCATCCTTCAAAGCATACCCCAATTTCAAGCCGTCTAATCCCTTTGAATACGAGTTTATGAGTAAGCTACCCGTATCAAGGGGCATAAACCTACCTAAGTTAAGGCCTATCAACTCATTACGCCAATCAATATACAGTCCGTAGAAATCAAACTTAACCCATTTTGACCAGAAATAAGGCACATCCTCTGAGAAATCCCCAAAATAATATGCCGGTTGTATATGAAAAACCCCATAATTCAAACCCAATCCCAAATAACCCCCGGAGGATAAGAAGGTATATATGGTCAATCTTCTGATTTAAACATCTCTACGAGTTCCGCGTGGAGGTTCCTTTTTGCGGTTAATATTGTTAAAGAGTTTATGTTCCAATCGTTTCCGTATATGTCCGTTAATATCGCACCCGCTTCTTTAACTATTACCGCACCGGCCGCCGTATCCCAAGGTTTTAAACCAAACTCCCAAAAACCATCAAATATTCCATAAGCGACCATGGCCAAATCATAGGCGGCACTTCCCAGCCTTCTAACCGCCATGGCCTTTTTTAGCACCCTCCTTAAACCCTCTATGTATGGATCAACCAATTCGGGGTTCCCGTGGGGAAATCCAGTGGCTATAAAGGATTTTTCCAAACCTTCACCGTCATTAAGGATCAATTTCTTATCGTTACAATACGCACCAAAACCCTCCAATGCCCAAAATGTTAAATCCTTGGTGGGAATGTGTATAACACCCATTATGGGTTTCTCGTTTTCCAATAGGGCAACCGATACGGCAAACACATCCAAACCTTTTGCGAAATTCTTGGTTCCATCAAGCGGATCAACCATCCAACTCAAACCCCCTATTTTACCGCCCCCTTCCTCGCCAAAAAAAGATATATCCGGGAACTCTTTTGTTAGAAATTCCCTTAAAAATTCTTCCGATTCCTTATCCGCATCGGTAACTATATCCCTAAGGCCTTTTTCTTCCACTTTCAACCTTTTACCGAAGTGTTTTAAGAGTATTTTCCCGGCCTCTTTTGAAGCGTATATTACGGATTTTAGCAAATCTTTTTCTACCGTCATTTTTCAACCTCCTTTTTAATCCTCTGGATTATCCGGGCGGCGACGCTTAGGGCAAAAGCCCTGATTATACTTTTATCTGTACTCTTTACTATTTCCTCATGGCTTGCCAAAAAACATTCCTCAACCAAATCGTCTAAGGTTATTAGGGGCATTTCCCTTTTGGCTATTGATTTGTAGATTTTTGAGAAGGTTTCGTATTCCTCCTTAAAAATCTCGTCTATTGTGTTTTTATCCAAGCGCGCCCGGAGGGACTTGAACCCCCAACCTGCGGATTCGTAGTCCGCCGCTCTATCCCGTTGAGCTACGGGCGCTTGTAAGTAGGTATTATAAGGTGGATAAATCAACCTTAAAATATCGGCTTATGTATCTGATATTGTTAATTATTTATTTTATCTTGGTTTTGGTTTTGATAGCGGTAATACTTATTCAGGAACCCAGAACGAGTGGGGGTTTGGGGATAGCATTTGGTGGAGGCGTTGAAAATGTTTTAGGCGTAAAGTCTGCACCCACATTCTTCACAAACCTAACCATAGGCTTGGGTGTGGCCTTCGGTTTGCTGGCCTTTATATTATCCCTGATGTCGGGAACGGCAAGGGTTTCGTCCGTTGTTGAAAGGGAGGCGGGTAAAGGAACCATATACAAGGTTTTGCAAGAGGTTCAAGGGGGAGGGCAACCAACACCACAAACACCACAAAAGTAATTTGTCAAGGTTTGCATTTTTCACAAACATACCAACCCCTCATAAGGTTTATCTCTTTAACCTTTTACATGAAAGATTAAATGGGGAAATAACCTTTTACTTTTTGTCAAAAACGACGAAAAAGAGAAAGGTTTGGGAAGATTCGTTAAAGGATGCAAATTTTCCATATGAAATACTTGAAAGCAGGGTTTTTCGGGTAAATTTTGGGGATGAGGGTTATTGGTTTTTTCCAAAAAGATTACCCGATATAAAAAGGTTTAAAAAGGTCGTTATAAGTGGGGGATTAACACCCTTGGAGTTGTTTTTGGCTTTCAGATGTGTTGCAAATGGGGTGCCGTATATAGTTTGGTCGGAGGCTATAAACCTTTTTGGGGGTAATATCGTTTTGAGGGCTTTAAGAATACCCATAAGATTCTTAATATTTTCCCTTGCGGAATGTGTGGTTTGTGGCTCATCTATGGCCGAAAAGCATGCAAGAACATTGGGTGCAAAGAGAACTATAATAAACTACACCACAACAAACCTCAATGCATTTTTATACGACAAAAAACACTCGGGAAGGTGTCTAAACATAATATACCTCGGTAGGTTGATAAAAAGGAAGGGGGTTGATACTTTAATAAAGGCGGTTAGCGGTCTAAATTGGGTAAAATTGTACATCGTGGGAGATGGAGAGGAAAGGGAGAATCTAAAGGCTCTGGCTAAAAGGTTAAATGTAGGTGCAGAATTTATAAACTGGAAGGATTACAATGATATTCCGAGATTTATTAGAAAATTTGATATTTTGGTTTTACCCTCAAAAAATGAAGTGTTTGGATATGTGGTTTTAGAATCCTTGGCCTCGGGTGTTCTGCCGATAGTTTCCGAGTGTGTGGGCTCAAAGGATTTGTTAAACGATTTCCTCGTTTTTAAATTTGGGGATTATAATGGATTGAAGGATAAGATTACAAGTCTAAGGAGTTCCAAACTTAGAAATAAACTTGTAAATGAACTCAAAGACAAAGTTTTAAGGTGTGCATCGCCGGAGGTTTGGGCGGATAAATTTTTTAAAATTCTAACGAAAAGTTAAACACCCACTTGGAGATTGTATAAATTATAATACACACCCTTTTTACCCATCAACTCACTATGAGTTCCCATCTCAACCACCTTTCCGCTATGAAGAACCACTATTCTATCCGCTATAACCGCCGTTGTAAGCCTATGGGCTACGATTATCATGGTTTTTTGGACAAACATTTCTTTTAGTATTTTTTGGATTTTTAATTCTGTTAAGGCATCTATGTTGCTCGTGGCCTCGTCAAAAATTATAATGGGTCTGTTAAACGCCAAAGCCCTTGCAATCGCCACAAGTTGCTTTTCACCACTTGAAAGCTGGGTATAATCCTTATTCAAGATGTATGTTATCCCCAATTCTTCTAAGATATTTTCATAATCAATGTCATATCCCAAGGTTATGTTGTTTTTCAAGGTGTCTGCAAAAACCGTTAATTCCTGCATAACAGGGGCAAATAACGACCTCAAAAGTTTTTTATCCCATTTTCTGGTATCCATTCCAAAAACCTCAACGCTCCCCTCCGTCGGGATATAAAACCCCATCATTAGGTTAAGCAATGTCGTTTTACCCGAGCCCGTTCTACCCACAAGGGCAATCTTTTCCCCCATCTTTATATCCAAATTTATGCCTTGTAGGGCATATTTTTCGCCATCATATGAGAATGAAACATCGTTAAACTTTATAGCCGAATCCGTGTTTTCAGGGGAACCCTCCCCCGAAAAGGTTTCCTCCTTTTCCGATAAAAATGCTACAACCTTTTCGTATCCCGCAACGGATGATTGGATGGTTTGAAGTCTTTGACCGAATTCCCTAATGGGTTGGAACAGGATATCAACATAACTTAAAAATGCTACAAGACTCCCAAATGTTATTTCGTTTTTCAATATTCCACCCGCCGAATACCATATTATTATGGCAATTGCTACATAACTCATAAGGGCAGTTAAAGGCATGAATATGCTAAAAATATAAACCACCCTCATATAAGCCTTATACAGGTCGTCGTTTATCCTTTCAAACCTTTTACCCATCTCAAAAAATACACCCAAATTTTGGATAAGCCTGAGTCCCCAAACGCTCTCTTGAACAAAAGCGTTAAGCCTTGCTATTAAATTCCTTACATTCCTCCAAGCACGCGAAACTATTACACTGAAAGCATACGAGAATACCAGAACCAAGGGTATTAGGGCCAAAACCAAAAGGGTTAATTTGGCGTTTATGTTGAACATAACTGCTAACGCTATGAAAAACATTAGTATATCCCTAAACATAACCAAGAAACCTTCGGAATAGGCCTGAGTTATAGCGGATATATCGTTTGTTAGCCTCGTTAATACAACACCTACGGGTGTTTTGTTAAAATAAGAAATCGGTAACCTCAAAGCATGCTCAAATGTTTCCATCCTAATATCGTGGGATATTTCCTGCGCAACCTTATTCCCCAAATATGTCCATCCATAAGAAGATATGAACCTTACCACCAAAAGTGCAATCAGTAAAAGGAACATAATCCTTATTCGGTTTAGATCATCTTCCCGCAAAGAAACTATTTCACCATAAGGCAATGAAAACAAACTGTCGGAAAGTATATAACCTTTGGGAGTTTTATAATACCTCTCGGGATAAACCCTGTGTTCTATTTCCCACCTTGGTATCTTGGTTATATCCACAAATTCCCCTGTTTTCTTGTCTTTGGCATACTTGGGTAATATATAGTTGTCTATAGTATGTCTTACCACTTGGGGTATTGAAACCTCAATAATAGAGGAAATTACAAGCAAAAGCGTGGCGAATGAAAAAGCCTTCCAATACCTTCCAACCCTTCTAAAAAGTCCCAAGACTATCATTTGTGGATATAATAAATGTATGCAACCAAAAATATCCAGAAAACAGCGTAGGCCAAGATTACATATATCATCTCAATATAATCCTTGGTATTTCCTCGGTGTAGGGGGAGAACAATTCCAAAGTATCAACCAACTTACCCCCATCAACATCGTATATACTACCCGCAAGGTTCCACGAGCCCGGATTACACCTCTGCAACCTATCGGAAGCCATGAGGATTCCCCAAAATCCGTATTTTTCAACGGCCTTCCTTCCAAACCTTGAACAAGATATATCATGCCTGAAATTGCAAACATCGGGTTGAATATCGGATAGAAATATCTGATAAACCCTTATTATCCCCCAACTCAAAGTTTTTATTGGATTAAAAAACAGGTCGTTTGGTATTCCCAATATAACCCAAAGCATCACTCCGGTATTCTAAGGTTGTAGGATTATTTACACATCCTAAGAAAGTTTTTATAAAAATCGCGATAATCACTATCAAGGTATTTCCAAACCTCTTTTAATATCCCTTTGGCATTATCATCCCCGGAAATGCAAGATATTATGGACAGGTGAAGCAAAACTTCCGGATTCATACGGTTGCTTTTCATATATGTTTCTGCGGCCTCTTTAACCATATTTTTGCCCTCCTCAACATTTCCCAAAAGAAAATATATCCAACCCCTTGAATCCAAAATATATTCGTTTTTGCAGAGTTTGTAGGCCTTGTCTATAAGAACCTTTGCCGTATCAAGTTTATAGTTTAGTAGAGCCATGGTGTAAGCCCAGTTGTTTAAGACGGATGCGAGGTCACAATCGTTTAATTTAAAACCCATCTTTTCAACAATGTTGTAATATAAAGAGTATATACTGTCCGGTTGTTTAAGGCGCAGATAAATATCCCCTAACTCAAACCAATAACCCAAACTATCCGGATAATAAAGTGTTAGGTTTTTTAAAGTTTTCTTGGCATTTTTCCAATCCTTTAAACCTTTAAAGTAATAATACGCCTCTAACAACAACGATATATTTTTCGGGTCAATATCAACGAGTTTGGAATAGTATTTAACCGCCATCCATTTACTTCCGGATTTACGGTAATACCTTGCGAATACGAGTTTCCCTATGGGGTCTTTTTTGTCCTTTTCCCGTAAATAATACCCAAACTTACGGGGATTTTCTTCAACACCTGAAAGGAGCATTAGATAAGCCAACCTGTAATCGTCGTCATCCGGTTTGAGTTCAAATGCCCTCTTTGCATGCCTTAAAGCCGTTATCGTATCCCCGAATCTTAAAAAAGCATGGGTTAAAATATTTCTAACCTGCGGTTCATCGCCTTTGATTGCCAAGAGTTCCCCGAGTTCCCTTATTCCATCTTTAACCTTATCCAACGATTTGCTCATAATAAGCGCATATCCCCAATACAGGTTTGGTCTTGAAAATCCTATGTCATCGTACATACCGGCAAGGAAGGTTAGGGCCTCATCCCCATCCCTCTTTGCCAAAAGATATGCTATTTTAAACCCCAATAAAGTGTCCTTTTGGATTTCGTAAGCCTTTTGGTAATACTCAATGGCTTTTTGATAATTCCTATCCTCTTCAAAACATATGCCCATTGCAAGAAATACCCGCCTCTTCTCATAATTATCGCCAACATCGTTTATAGAAAAGTTTTCAAACGCTTTCAAGGAAGAATCGCACTTTCCAAGTTTGGCGTATATTATTGCCAAGTTTTTATAAGCGGTTTTATATCCCATTTTTGAGGATTTAAAATAAAATTCTTTTGCCTCCTTTAACATCCCATAATTCTCGTATATTTCCCCCACAAAGTTCAAAACCCTTGGAATTTTTTCAAATTTCTTGATGTGCCTTTTTATAAATCCCTCCAACTTTTCCTTTGGCATTTTTGAAGATATGATTTTATAGTATAGGTATGTTTCCCAAACCTTTGCATCCTTTGTTCCCATTCTTACCGCATCCTCTAAAAAAGAGCGCACATCCCAACCAAAGCGTCTGTATATATCCAGTTTAATGCTATCCGGAAGGGAATCCTCATAAGCCTTATAAAGGTTAGCCGCACTATCCGGTGAATTTTCGTATATCAAAAGGATTTTCATATATATGTCTTCAAAACCCCCGATAAGGATCGGTATCATATTATAAACTTCTTAATTTTTGCGTTTTTCCCATTAACCTTTAAGAAATAAACCCCTCGTCTCAAGCCGGGTTTAAAGACTTGCTTCCCTTTTGGTAGCCTAATATCAATAACCCTCCTACCGGTTATATCGTAGATTTCCAGATAAGCGCCAGAAGTTGAAATAACCGTTATCTCACCTTTTTTCCCAATAATTATCTCCAAGTTTTGACTTTGTTGGGATGAGATTAAAGTTGATACATTCGTATCCGGCATTTCTATCGCAGGAAAACCCGAATTCCATCTATTCCCCCTAACCATAGGCCACCTTATACTTCCCGTAATTCCCAAATTCCAGCCGTAAAACTTATTCCCATTGGTAGCCGCAAACATTTCCATACTCCCGTCTTTATCAATATCGTAAATGAGCGCGCCTCCATTGACAACCTCCTCCCTATACCTATCGCCATGCCCCAAGTTTATAGGGAAACCCATAATATCCAAAAACGCACCGAGGGCGTGGAGTTTGCTCCTCGCATCGCTGAAAATAGCCTCATCTTTTCCGTCGTTATTCAGGTCTCCAACAACGATTAGCCTACCGCCTGAATTGGGTTCCGATGTTTGCATGTATAACAGTGTCCCGTTCAACTTTCTAACCTCAAAGAAATAGCTCCCCAAAAGCCCTATATCCACAACCCCATCCCCGTCCCAGTCCAAGGTTATGGGCACATCAAAGTTTGAAATGTGGTTAAACACAACCGTATTTATAATATTTCCAAACCTATCCAATATTATGGTCGTATTTCCCCCATCAACTATTATGTCAAGATAACCATTCCCATTAACATCGTAAAGCCTTGTACCGCGATATAAAACCCGTGAAAGTTTCTTAGGAAATCCCATCTTATTGTTGCAATTGGTGTTAATGGCATAAACGGTATCGTTTGATAAGAAAACGAGTTCCCAAGTCCCATCCCTATCCAAATCGCCGGCGGACATATAATCATCCCTCCACTGATATGAACCGCATGAGTTTATAAGACTCCCGCTGCCGTTGAGGAAATATATATTCGGTCCCGCCCTAAATGCTATATCCGGTATCCTGCCTCCTCTATAAAGTCCCAGAACCACCGGACCGGTAGGGGCATTCGGGAGGTTATATTTCCATAGAAAATTACCGTTATGGTCCAATGCTATAATTCCGGGGTTAGTCCCCGTTATTCCAAAAACCACTTCCATGTATCCATCCCCGTTTATATCGCCTACGGCCGGGGGCGCGGATATTTCGGTTAGGTTGGGGAATGTATCAACATCGTATTTCCATAATAAATTACCCATATGGTCAAAGGCAAAAATTGTGTTGTAAAGGGAAGAGAAAACCACCTCGTATTCGGGTGATACCTTATTCAATTGGGCGGCCAGGGGTATTGTTCTGTGGAGGGTGTATAAAACATCCTTGGGGGCAAACCTCCTTTCCGGATTTGGCTTGTTGCACACGGTCGTACTGGGTGTTCCGATAGCCCCATCCTTTACCGGTATAACACGGTAGCAATGAACATCGTTATCGCTTAGCATATCCCTTATGAAAGACCAGTTTCCGGGAACTATATCAACAATAGAGGTATCCCTAAGGACTATATAACCGTTTGCAGAACCGCTCCAAACAACCTTTATATGCTTATCACCCGATTCTAAGGAAACCACCGGTGGATAGATTGTAGAACTGGGGAGTACAATCCTCGGATAAATGGTATCACCGTAATCGTTATAAATTTTTAATCGTAGAGGTGTTCCCCCGCTATATGTACCGGAAAGTATAACCTTAAAGGATGTATCGGAATACTTTAAGGGGGGGAGGTTTGTATATATTCCCGGGGAAACCATTGTGAATGGACCAGAATACAATTCGGCGAAAACGCTATCGGAAGGACCCCCACCCTCGTTATAAACCAAAAGTTTTAATACTATATTACCCCCGCTCGTATCAATGTATGCCCCGACAAACCTTAATTTCGGTCCTTTACCCATAATCATAAAGGTATCCCTTAAAGTATCACATCCGGAACATCCGTAAATTAAAATACCCATAACGGAAGAGTTGCCAACAAATTTACTTATATTTATGCTTAGGTTAAACGGTAAGGAATCGCCCGGATTTATATCCGGTAAAACCATAGAATCGGTATCGGAATTCTGTATTCCAACAAACTTTATAAACGGCGAAATGGCGGTAAGGGATGAGGGATTTTTTAAATAACCGCTTAGAATAGCGGAGGTTCCCGCGTATTCGGATGATATGTTTAAGCCTTTAAGGGATAGAACCGGTGGTAATACGGATATATATAAAGTTTCTATTTTTGGTAAATATCCAAACGCGTTTATGCCCAATAATATGGGTTTGTCGTTTCTTATGTTTAACTTGGCGGTTAAAGTGCCGGAGGGACTCACACTATCCCTTAGAATTTCAACACCGTCCTGAACGGCAACGACTAAGGAATTTGAGGGGGCGCCGGAGATATATAATGTATCGTTGCTTATAACGGCGGTTGGGGACATAGCGTAGGGTTGGGTTTTATAAATAAGGGTTGCGGGATCCCCTATAAGACCATAACTTACGGCTTCATAAACATATGTTTCTATATAACCCAAAGATGCGGCATAGGTTTTAGCATAAAAGTCTATCAAACCCGCGTAAAAACCTGAGGAATCGTTATACGCACCTTCAAGGCCATTTCCGACGAGGTTAATACCCACGGATGGGGCGCTTTCCTTTTGGGGACCATAGGATACTATGCTTTTACCCTCCTTAAAAATCATCGCCCCTATGGAGTTATTGTTGGGGGAATTCACTAAACAACCCGTATGCAACCATACAACCGGTGTAGAGTCGTTGCGAACTCTGAAAATATCGTTATATGTGAAAACCACGGTGGTTGAATCTATATTGACGAGAAATACCCTGTAATTTGAATGGGAAAATCCCCAAAAAATTGTGGCTCTTTGCAAACTGTCAACGAATTCGGACATACTTATATCCCTTATAGGTGTGTCCTGTTCGCATAACTCAGAACGGTTAAGGGAAGGGGGGACAAAACCCCTCATCATGGAAACATATCCACAGGCGTCGTTATTAACCATAAACTTTGATGCGTGGAGAAGGATTTTCGGTTGAAACCCGTAAAGGTAATGGGTTTCGTAAAATATAATTCTCCTAACTATTTCAAAGGCCTTTTGGGGATCGGTTATGGGTATCCTGCCAACGGCCACATCGGGCATGATGTCTATTGTATCCGATAACTCGCCGAGTAAATAGTTTCCGTTATAGTTCCAATCCCCATCCAATGCGGAGTAGTACGTGTCCGATTGCATATCGGTTCCGTAAGTGTATTCATCCGAGGATACCATTTCAATCCTTGGAGCGGGAACCACTTCCCTACTCCCCCCTATTAATACAAACCTTATCCCCCAATTGGTGTATGCGTACTTTATAAAGTTCCTTATCTTCTCCTCATAACTCCTGCCCGGGAAGGATGAGTATATATAATCCAGGGTAAAAACCTTTGTCCTTACTCCCCTTAAAGTCCTAAAAACCGCCAAACTTTCAAGGGGTTGAACCAAGGAAGAATCGGTTATTATTACCATATCAAGGGTTGGCCTTAGGGGTATTGTTGAGAACTTTTCGGGTTTATTCTTCGGGATTTTGGATATATTTGCCTTTATTCGCCTGTATTCATAAAAAGTTTCATTTTCTTTAACCAGGTTTATAAACGATACGAATGCAAATTTCTTCCCCCTTGAAAACCCATATACCACTTTAATCGGTTTATCGGGTATGTTTTCTTCCGGTTCGGAAAAATACTTTAAATTGTCAAACCTGAATTGAAGGTTTTGGGCATATTTCGGAGTGGTTTTAAGCCTTTCATAAGAGATTATATCCACCTTCAAACTTTCCCCGGGATTTAGAGGGATCTTAACGATTTCAACTTTAAAAATCGGGAAATTCGGGATTTCCACCCCACTTGAAACTTTGTTGAAATCTACATTATAAACAAATCCTATAACGAACAGCATAATATGAGTATTTTAAGGGTGAAAAGGTAATCCCTTCAACATTACCCGCCCACTTCCCTTATTTCCGGTATTCTGCCCTTAAACCGTATCCATCTTCCCGTTTTATCTATACTCCACTTCCAAGCCGCTTCATAAACCTTTTTTGTCGGAACATTTATAGCCCTTGCGTAGAAAACCACATAGGTGGAATCACCTTCTCTCTCAACCCTCCAACCCGTGGTATCGGGCCTGGCGAGTTCCGGCATGTACGCCAAATTCCCCGAGGCGGCTGCGCTTATAAGTTTATCCAACATCTTTGGGTCTTTTATATTACCCTGAACTTGGGCTAAATATGTTATAAAGGCCTTACCACCGCTTATAACTTCCTTTTGGTTTTCCGTCAAACCCGCTTGAACCTTTTTTATTAATGCCTCGTCCGACTGTGTGCCCGAGCAAGCAATCGCCAAAACCACCAAAGGTAAAATCCTTTTCATAGTCAAAAAATTATAAGGGGGGTGGATTTTCCCTGTTGAAAAATTCTTCTTACAGCCTTAAAATATTTGAATGGTGTTAAACGAAAGTATATTACACTTGGAGTTGGAGGATAAATGGAATGTGTGGTTTATGTTAAGGGATTATCCATTGGTTGATTTAAAGGAGGTATCCCTTGAAAGCGGTCAGCCTTTACCTTCTTTAAGAAAGACCGCGGAATATTTGAAACTTATGGATTGTTTGGATGTTTTAAGCGGTGATAGTTTTAGGTTTAAATGTTCCGGAGAAGAGGTTAAATTATTGAAGAAAATGTTGGAGGAAAACCTTATGAGGGATTGGGAGTTTAAAGATTGCCATAATTTGTATTGCGATTTGGAGAATTATGAAAGAAAGATTATAAACAGGCTCGTATTTTCATCCTCAAAAGTTAGTGTTAGGGTTTTGATGGAGTTAATTGGCAGTAAAGGGTATTTTAAAATTTTGAATTTTGAAAGGAAGGTGTGTCAGTTTTCAAAAGAAAACGGTCTTTTTGTTCCAATATGTAAGGAGAAGTCTATAAGGGGGAAGAGTATGACATTTTATAAGGTTTGTGCGGATAGTTTTAGGGAGAATATGAGGAAAGCGATAGAATCTTTCAGGCTTTGAGGGAAGTCTTGTGCTACCCCCTTATAATTCACGATAATGATTTTTCTACTGGCCAAATTCACCTTTAATGCCGGCTCTATGAAAATACTTTTCTCGGGTGAAACGATTTATATACTGTCAAATGGGGTTTATATAACGACCGACGAGTACGGGATTAAAGGCTCGTATGGGAAATATTACGAAAACTCCGGTAAGGTTTTCTTAAACGATGCTTCCGTTAAATCTTCTAATTTATCGTTGTTTGCAAAGAGTTTGTTTTACAATAAGTATAACAAGTTTTTGGAATTAAAGGGGAACGCTTATTTTGAGGACAATTACAGGAGGATTTCGGGCGATATAATCAGGAGTAAGGGGGATTCGGCTTGGGTGTTTGGTAATGTGGATGTGTTATCAAAGAAGAGGAATTTAAGGGTTTACGGCGATAGCGCCTTTTATGATGGTAAAAACGCATATGGATGGGTTAGGGGTAATTCAAGGGCCTTTATTCCTTCTTCCGACACCTTAAATATTTTTGCAAATATGTTTTTACTGCATAGGGATACAACATTTGGATATGGGGATGTTTTAATAAAGTCGGCATCCGCCGAGGCTAAGGGGGATACTTTTGTAGCAGATGTCAGGGGTGATACTTTGAGGAGGGTTTTCCTCTTTGGTAATGTATCCCTCGTATGGAAAAACGGCAAAGGTTATTCAAAAATTGCCGAAATGGTTTTTGAAGGGGGAGAACTGAGAAATGTGGTTTTAAGGGATTCCGCAAGGGTTGTATATAACGAAGGTGGAGGAACAATAGAGGTTGAGGGGGGTATTATAAGGGCTAAGGTTGAAAGGGATAGTTTAAAACACATACTGGTTGAGAAGTTGGAAAAGGGCGTTTATAGGTGATTTAACTCAGTAATTTACCGATAATAGCCGAGATAATGGAATAAATTATCCAAGACAGTATTCCCCACCCCAAGTTTTCAAAATGAAAACCCTTAACAAAAAGGGATAAGGCTAAGAACAAAAGGGCGTTTAAGATTAATGACCACAACCCGAGGGTTAGTATGGTTAAAGGCAATGTTAAAATCTCAACAATGGGCTTTACCAAGGAATTCATTATACCCAATAGAAAGGCGGAAAGTATTAACGAATAAGGGTCATTTATTTCAAATCCGGGAATTAAAAAATCGGTTAAAAATAGAGATGCAACATTTACCGCAAACCTCAAAAATAAACCCATCATACAATCTCGGAATTATAATCCCGTTAATTTTCCATATCCTCTATCCTACCATTCACCAAAAAAGAGGGATGATGTAGATGTAGCGGACGGCATATTTTAAGCTATGGGGGTAATTTTCACATCCTAAAAAGTAACTTTATAAATTGAACGAAGTTCGGATTAAAAAGGGTCATAGCGAGAATTGTAAGGATTATTAGGAAGTAGAGGGTTAAGTTTATCCTGTTAAACTTTGAATTCATTTCAACCCTAAGGGCATCTATTTTCGCATCCGTTTCCCTGTGATAGGCTTCCAACTTCTCATCCAGAGCGTCTATCCTCTGATTTACGGCATCAAACTTTGCATTCGTTTCCCCGTGATAAGCCTCTAACTTTTCGTCCAAAGCC
>CAYRSH010000036.1:0-16420 GCA_964426895.1 uncultured bacterium | reverse complement strand
GTATGGGAATATAAATAGAAAGACTAAGAACCCTAAAATTGAGCACAGAACAAATCTCCAAAAGTTTTTCCTATCCAAGAGAAGGAAGTATAAAGCGATAGCCATTACCACCATGTAGAACATATATTGTGTTAGGAAACCCAAGGAAATCAGAAGGGAACAAGCAACCAAGCTTTTAAAACTTTTCAAGCCCTTCAAGGATAAATAAAGGGTTAATAAGGATATTAGTATTTAGTAATTCATACTGGCGGGCTTCCAAAGACATGGCGATATCACCCGGTAAGAGAAAAAATATTCCGGATAGTAGAATTACATCCGGTGTTTCAATTCTCCCTCCAACTACTTCCAGTATTTTTACGATTATTATCGCTTGAAGCAATATTAACAACGAGTTTAAGATGAAAGGAGACCATACATTAAATCCAAATAATGATAAAAATATGTTCAAAATCCAAAAGTATAGAGGGGGGTGTATGTCGTACTTCGCCATGTCATCACGAATAGTTTTAAAATCCAACGGTTTTACGGAAAACGCCTCACCCTTCCTAAGGTTTGCCCTTTCCCATCCACTCCACCCTTCAACACTCTCAACATTTTTATAATAACCCATATTTCCTGCGGCTTCCACCATTGCTATAATTTCATCGTGGGAAAATATAAACTTGTGTTTGTTGATAATAACCCTTGGAATTAAGGCCAATAACCACACAAAAATTATAAATGTTATCCTTTTCATTTAAATCAACGAACCCACAACAAAAACCAACCCTCCCCACAAAACAAACGAGACTGCAAAAGGCAAAATCAAACCTTCCTTGTAAAACTCATATGCGCACCATATAAGGGCAAATGGAAGCATGACAACTTGAACCAAAAACATCACGGCAAAAAAGGGGGGACTACCTATGCCGGCTATGTTGGTTAGTATCGCAATTATTAGGGCTATATCCAAAGGTAAGAAGAGGTTTCTTTGGGGAAATCCATACCTTAAAAGCTTACCTATGAAGAAATAAATGGGAAAGAAAAGCAGTCCAAAAATCGCAAACATTAAGGCCGGAAGGAATACACTCTTGGATAAAAAACCAAAACTCAAAAGATATAAAGACAAAATTGCGGTAAAAATTGCTAAATATTTCATACGATGTCAAATCCCCGTGATGTGCCTATTCTCGTAGCGCCGGCCTTTATTAATTTTAAAGCGAAGGTTTTATCCCTTATCCCTCCGGATGCCTTAATGCCAAGGAAACAGGATTCCCTCATAATCAAAACATCGTATATGGTTGCTCCCCCTTTGGAAAAACCCGTTGATGTTTTAACAAACTTTGCACCGGCATTTTCGGAAATTTTACAGGCTATAACCTTCTCATCATCGGTTAATAATGCGGTTTCTATAATAACCTTTACGGGAACACCGAGGGAAACAACCTCCCTTATGTCCTCCTCCACCCTTTTATACTCCCCACCCTTTAAAAACCCAATATGTATAACCATATCCAGTTCATCTGCGCCGTCTTTAACACACCTTTCACCTTCCTTAACCTTTGCATAAGTTGTTGTAGCACCGAGAGGAAAACCCACAACACTAACCACTTTTAAAGAATTTCCGACAATACCCTTTGCCAAAGGTACAAAAGATGGATTCACACATACCCCATAAAAGCCGTAATCAAGGCTTTTTTTACAAAAATCTTCAACCTCTTTGGGTGTTGCCTCCGGCCGTAAAATCGTGTTCTCTATGTAAGGCCTTATATCAATATCCTCGGGTGATGAGTTTTCTATTTCTTCGGCTAAGACTTTTAGCCTGTTGAAGTCCATCAGTATATATACCCCCTGTAATCCTTTAAAGGCATCAGGTCTTCCAATTCGCGTTGGAGGTTTGTTATGATTTCCATAGCTTCCTGTTGCTGATTTTGGAATAGCAGTTGCTGGAATTTTGCCTCAAACTCCTCTTTATCCGGTTTTATCTCGTAGTGTTTCACGATGTAATAAACCCCATCACCGTAATCGTAAGGGCCACTCCATTCGTTGGGTTTCATTATTTGTAGTGCCCTGTAAAAGACATCCTTGTTTGATATCCCGGGGACAAACATAATATAACTTGAACTGTCCGCCTTCCCTATGTAAATACCGTATTCGGAATATTGATTTCTAAGCGTATCGGCGTTTTCTCCCCTTTTCAGTTTATCTATAACCTCTTTGGCTATTTTTAAGGCCAACTTTTTCTTTTCTGAAAGCAAAAAGTCTCTCTCAACCTCTTTCTTAACATCCTCAAAATCGGGAATGCCACCCTCATCCTTATCCGCCACCTGAACCACAAGGTAATACCTCGTTTTATAAATTATCCCCGATATCTCTCCCTTCTTTGCGTTTTTTATAAAGTTCATCAAACTCCTGTCCGGACCAATAAACGGTATGAACCCGAGGTTTAACTTAAATTTACCCGTACTATCCACCCTCAAACCCAACTCCTTGGCTGCCTCTTTAAAACCTTTTTTATGCGCCAAATTGAGGAATTTCATCAGTGTATCCCTGAGGGCTTGCCTTGTTTGGTAAGATGTTTTGACCGATACGAATATATGCGCCAAACGAACGCTATCACCTTTCTCGTTTTTTCCAAGAAATTTTACAATGTTATAACCCCCGGGGACATCAAAGGGCCCCAAAACCTGGCCGGTATCCGCGTTTTCTAAGGCTGACCTGACTTCCGGAGGCAGTGTATAAACATACAACCAACCCAAATCCCCGTTATTTTCTTTTGTATTCTCATCCTCCGAATATGTTTTAACCGCCCCCTGCCAGTTTATTTGTGCCTCTTTCTTAGCCCTCTCTATTAGATCCTTTGCCTGTAAGGAATCCGCTTTTGAAGGGGCCTTTTCAAGCCTTACAACATAAAGGTCTGCCGTTGGGGGTTGTTTAAAATTTTCTTTGTTTTTTTCAAAGTAATTTTTCAATTCACCTTCCGAGGGCTTCTTTACCTTTTCGTCTTTTATCCTCGCATAAACGAGATTAACAAATGAAAAACCGTATTTTGTATTTTCAAATTGAAACCTGTTCCAAAGGTATTCCTTTGACGGTAATGGGATTTTTGATACCAACATCCTTGCCAAATCCGGGGGGATTTCATCCCTTAATCTTGCCTCATGGGCTGCGAATATTGGGGCATACCTCTTATCGTTCAACACCTGCAAGTATAACTGATAGTTAAACCTTCCATCCCTCATAAAATTCGTATCGTTCATCAGTTCTTGTGGTGGAATAAGGGCAACAAGCGTTAATACGGCCTTATCCGACAGTTTAAACCCGAGTTTCTCCGCGAGTTTTTTCCACCTTATATTATCCACCATCCTGAAAAACACCGCTTCCCTAATGGCCTCCTCCTCATCCGGCGATATGCTTTCAACCTTCCTAACCCTTAAAGTCTCCTGTATCTCCCTCTGAACCAAGGCTTCATAGTATTCGCTTGAAATCTTAACATCACCAACCTCTGCGACTATTCCCTGCTCCCAAGGTTTGACCTTCTGAAAGTTTAAAATGTTTGCCCCGAGTTCAAAAACCAACCAGGCGATAAATGCTATTGATACGAGCCATATCAACCATTTAAAACTCTCACGGAAAGTTCTTAAAGCCATAGTTGGGAATTATACCGCTGGGATGTTTGTGAATTTAAATTTTCATCATCCTTACAATTACAGCCCGTGAGAAGGATAAAGGTAAGGTTTCCAAACAGTGAAGTTGCGGAATACGAATTTGAAGGGCAAAAGTCCATACTTGAATTGGTTGGCGATACAAAAGGGGGATTTGTGGCAAGGGCCAACGGAAAACTCTTTGATCTATTCGTCCCAATACCGGAAGGTGTGGAATATGTGGAAATATTGGATTTTAACGATAAAGATGGCAAGGAGGTATTCTGGCACTCATCCGCACACATTTTGGCACAAGCGGTAAAAAGGCTTTATCCATATGCAAAACTAACCGTTGGCCCCCCTATTGAAAACGGTTTCTTCTACGATATTGACTTTGGCGGAAAAACCTTAACACCTGAGGATTTAGATAGGATAGAGGAAGAGGCAATAAAGATATGTAAGGAGGATTACGAGGTTAAGCGCGAGGAAATGCCATCCGAGAAGGCAAAGGAATTCTTTTCAAAACTCGGTGAAGACTATAAGGTTGAACTGATTGATGAGTTTAACCTCCCGGTGGTTTCGGTTTATTGGCAGGGTGAGTTCGTGGATTTGTGTAGGGGTCCGCATATATACAAGACGGGTTTGGTAAAATCTTTTAAAATTACCGGTGTTTCTTCCGCCTATTGGAAAGGGGATCCCAAAAACCCATCCCTCCAAAGGATTTACGGAATATCCTTCCCCACAGAGGAACAGATGAAAGAGTATTTGGAATTACTTGAAGAGGCTAAGAAGAGGGATCACAGGGTTTTGGGTAGGGAATTGGATCTGTTTGGGTTTTACGAGGAGGCGGGTGCGGGCTTTGTATTCTGGCATCCAAACGGAGCAATAATAAGGGGAATAATAGAGGATTATTGGAAAAGGGAACACATAAATGCGGGTTATAAGTTCGTTTATACTCCCCACCTTTTAAGCGGAAAACTTTGGGAAATATCCGGACACCTAAACTATTACGCAAAAAACATGTTTGTTTTTGAAAAAGAGGGGCAACTTTATGCCGTTAAACCCATGAATTGTCCCGCACATATACTGATATACAAATCACGGGTTAGGAGTTATAGGGATTTACCCATAAGGTTTTGCGAACTCGGTACGGTTTATAGAGATGAACTTTCGGGCGTATTACACGGACTTTTAAGGGTAAGGGGTTTTACGCAGGATGACGCCCACATATTTGCGAGGGAAGACCAGATAGAGGAAGAGGTTAAGGGTGTTTTAAACTTAATGAAGAAAATATTAAAGAGGTTTGGTTTTGATGAGTTTGAAGTGGAACTATCAATTTGGGATCCGAACAGACCTGAGGAATATATGGGGACAAAGGAGATGTGGGATAACGCAATAAACTCTCTAAAAAACGCCCTTGAAAGTTCCGGATTTGAATACAGTGTTGAGGTTGGGGAAGCGGCCTTTTACGGTCCGAAGATAGATGTAAAGTTAAAGGATGCCCTAAACCGCAGATGGCAATGCACAACCGTACAGGTTGATTTTAACCTTCCGAGGAGGTTTGAGGCTACCTATAAGGGGAGTGATGGTAAAGACCATTATGCGGTAATGATACATAGGGCTTTATTCGGTTCCATAGAGAGGTTTTTGGGTATCTTGATAGAGCATTATGCGGGGGATTTTCCCTTATGGCTTGCACCCGTTCAGGTGAGAATCCTACCCATAAAGGACGAGATTAACGAATATGCTTATAGGGTTAAAGAGATGCTTGAAAATGAAGGTTTTAGGGTTGAGGTTGATGACAGGAATGAAAGGTTAAACTATAAAATCCTTGATGCAGAAAAGCACAAAATACCTTATATGCTAATAGTTGGTAAGAGGGAAATGGAAAACGGGACGGTAACCGTTAGGAAGAGAAAAGAGGGGGATAAAGGGGTTGTTAAGGTTGAGGAGTTTTTGCAAATTTTGAAATCAGAAACGGAATAAACATCCGTAGAATATCCCACTATGGCGGATTACAGGATTGAAAAGGATACGATGGGAGAGGTTAAAGTTCCCTCTTGGGCGTATTGGGGGGCGCAAACCCAAAGGGCAATTGAAAACTTCCCAATATCCGGATGGAGGATACCCAATAGGATGATATATTCAATAGCAATGATAAAAAGGTATGCTGCGGAGGTTAATGCCGAACTCGGATTACTGGATCCAAAAATCGCCGATGCGATAATACAGGCGGCGGAAGAGGTTATGTCGGGAAAGTTTGACGACCATTTCCCCTTGGATGTTTTTCAAACGGGTTCCGGAACATCCACAAACATGAATGTAAATGAGGTCATAGCAAACAGGGCTAACGAGATACTCGGAAGTCCCCTAGGTAGTAAAAAGCCCGTGCATCCAAACGACCATGTTAATAAAGGACAATCTTCAAACGATGTTATACCAACCGCAATACACATATCCATAAGGTTAGAGGCGGAAAACTTAATTAGCGCTTTGGAAGATCTGGCAGAGGCCTTTGATAAAAAGGCCGAGGAGTTTAAGGATATAGTAAAAATCGGTAGAACGCATTTACAAGATGCCGTACCGATGACCCTTGGACAGGAATTCTCTGCCTTTGCCACCCAGATAAAGCACGGTATAAGAAGGGTAAAAAATACATTTTACCATTTGGAGGAACTCGCCCTTGGAGGTACGGCTGTTGGAACTGGTTTAAACACGCATAAAGAATTTGCGCCGAGGGTTATAAAGAAAATAGCGGATAGAACGGGGGTACCTTTTAGGGAGGCGGAAAACAGGTTTGAAGCCTTGGCTACAAAGGATGCCGTGGTTGAATACATGGGGGCTTTGAACACCTTAGCCGTTTCTTTGATAAAAATAGGGAACGATATAAGGTTGCTTTCAAGCGGTCCAAGAACGGGTATAGCGGAAATAATTTTACCGTCTTTACAGCCCGGAAGTTCAATAATGCCCGGTAAGGTAAATCCCGTTATGCCGGAGATGTTAATACAGGTTGCCGCCCATATCATGGGTTCCCATTTGGCGGTCAGTATAGGCGGGCAAAACGCACCCTTACAGTTAAACATTATGAAACCTTTAATAGCATATCACTCAATAACATCCACCCAGATATTAACGAATGCCGTTAGGACATTTACGGAGAGGTGTGTCGTTGGAATACAGGCGAACAAACAAAGGTGTGAAGAACTGGTTGAATGGAGCATGGCCTTGGTTACACCCTTGGCATTGAAAATAGGTTATGATAAGGCGGCAGAGATAGCATATAAGGCTTATAAAGAGGGTAAAACCGTTAGGCAGGTGGTTGTTGAGGAGGGAATTTTAAGCGAAGAGGAGGCTAAGGAAGTTCTTGATCCGAGGAAAATGTTGGGTCCTTACGGTTGATGTATAAAAACCTCGTACCCGCAACGGAAGAAAATATAAAAAAAGCCGCGGAAATAGTTAAAAGAGGTGGTGTTGTAGCCTTTCCAACAGAAACGGTTTATGGTTTGGGTGCGGATGCCTTAAACCCACATGCGGTTGCAAAAATATACGAGATAAAAAACAGACCCTCCTTTGACCCCTTAATAGTTCATGTATGTTCAATTGAAATGGTTAAGAGGGTAGCCGAAAGGGTTGATGAAATATCAAAAAGGTTAATGGAGAGGTTCTGGCCGGGACCTTTAACACTCGTTTTACCGAAAAGGGAAACCGTTCCGAATATAACAACGGCGGGATTGGAAACCGTTGCCCTTAGGATGCCCGCAAATAAAACAGCCTTAAAACTTATAGAATACTCCTCCACCCCGATAGCCGCCCCTAGTGCCAACCCCTTCGGATATGTGAGTCCCACAAACGCCTTACAGGTCGCCGAAATGCTTGGGGATAGGGTTGATTTAATACTTGACGGTGGAAAAACAACATTTGGGGTTGAATCAACCATAATAATGGTTAGAGATGGAAAGGTTTTCCTGTTGAGACCCGGGGCATTACCCGTTGAAGAAATAGAGGAATTCCTTAATATAAGGGTTGAGGTTGTGGAAGGGGAAAGGGTTTTATCGCCCGGTATGCTTCCTAAACATTATGCGCCGAAGGCTAAGGTTTTTATAATGAAGGATTGGAACGATTATTACAGGTTGAAGGCTTTATACGGGAATGTCGCCTTGGTTTTGCCGAAAAGGAAGGGGTATTACGATTTAAACGCCATATACCTATCCGAGGAGGGGGAATTAAGGGAAATAGCCTCAAACCTCTTTGAAACTCTTTATTCCTTGGACAAAAAGGGGATAAAGTTTGCGGTTTTTAAAGGCGTTGAGGAAAGGGGTTTGGGTAGGGCTATAATGAACAGGTTAAAGAAGGCTTCCGGCTAATTCATCCGCATGGTTTAACATTTCTTCCGCCTCCATTTCGCTGTTCGGATAGCCTTCAAATGCGTAAATTACAACGCTTGCAAATGGCATGGGGATTTTAAACCTATCCCAAGTATCCAATTCCCAGAAATGGGAATACGCCACCCCGACGAAAACCGTCCTAACATTCAACCTCTTTATCAAAGAAACCGTCCCCCTTTTAAACCTTCCCCTTGGACCCAATGGACCATCCGGAGTTATGCATATGTTTTTACCCTCCTCCACGGATCGTATAATCTCCTTTAAACCGTAATACTTGTTTTTTCTATGGGAAGACCTTATAACGCCGAGACCAAAATACCCAACAAACCTTGTTATGATCTCGCCATCCCTACTCGGGGAAATTAAAATATATACGGGAGAATTCTTAAAGGCGTAGGGTAAAACAAAAAAGTTGGAGTGCCAAAAAAAGAATACCGTGGGCCTCTGGGTGAAAAACTCCCCGTATTTTCTAATGTTATAGGTTTTGCACAGGTTTTCGTATAGATTAACGAGAAATTTCATCCGCTATTAGGTTGAGCGCGTATTGTAATGCCCTTGTGGGATAAAATTTTGAAAAGTCCGAAGGTTCAACCTTCCAATATTCCCCAACCCTTCTAATTTCAAACCAAACCTTATGTAGGAGTTTATCCTCCGAAATGATCCCCTTTATCAGCATAAAATCATCACATACAAAGGTTTCCTTAACCACAAAGTGCGAACCATCCGGCAAAACATAATCGCCGGTTAAATCCTTGGGTTTAATCCCTTTTAACTTTGGAATGTTCAACTCCGTTTCGGGTATTTTAAAGTCGCATACATTTTCCAAAAAGAATATGGCCTCGTATATGGTTTTTCCCATTTCCCTCCATTTCCTCTCATACTTGGTGCCGAATTCCCTATAACTTTCGGAAACATAACCCCACCAACATCCGCTTTTAACGGCGTTATCGTAAAACCACATTAACGCGGAAAGGTGGTCGGAAACTATTGATACTTGGCCATCGGGTTTTACCCTTAATGTCAATAATTTCCAAAAGTCTTCCGAAAAAATCCTTTTATGTATATGCCTTTTTTTTGGCCAGGGATCGGGAAACAGGGAGTAAACCCTGTGAAATTTTAAATTCTTAGCCCCAAACATCAAGAAAGGCCATACATCCCCCCAAATCAAAACCACATTACCAAAATCCATAAGTTTCTTTGAAGCCCTCTTTATTGATTGCCAAGATACATCCACACCTATGTAGTTTATGTTTGGGTTTTGACCCACCAAAAATTTTATAAACTCCCCGTTCCCACAACCTATTTCTAACTCCACATTTCCCGAAATTACTAACTCATCCGATGGAAACCTTATTTCCATTTTGTGTCCCTTATTATCCCTTCAAGCCTCAAAATTAACCCCAACTTGTTGCTTGATTCCGGGGCATAAACCCCCGCATCTATCAAATAAAACTTCCCGTTGTTGTTAAATGCGTATGTTAAAAATGGCCCCCCAACGAGCAAACTGTCGTTTTTCCAAATCCCGTAAATCTTCAAAACCGGAATGCCGTCCAAGTAATCCGATACGGAATAGGAATACTCCCTAAGGGCTACATCCCCTTTATAAATCTCGGATGTTAAACTATCCCTAATATCCAAAACCCTATCAAAACTTAAATCATCCTCATCCTTGACAAAAAACAGGATAAACCTATCCGGATTGTGCTTGTTTATAACCAAAACATCCTTTGATTCGTAATACACATTCCAACCCTTTGGTATGGGAATGTAAAACCCAAACTTATCCTTAACCTTTTTCCTCAAACCCATATCCACACCAACCATCAACTCCACCTTTGAAATCTCTTTTAGCATTTTGTGGTTTAAACTGTCAAATATACCCTGTATGTTATCGGAAACCAACCTGAGCAAAGTCCTACTATCATAAGCGCAAAACATAACAACGAAATCCTCTTTAACAAATATGTCCCTACGGATGAACATACCCTCTTCTTCGTTGCATAAATCCCAAAGGGAATAGTTGGGAAGCAGAAATATTATTTTATTGCGATAATCCTGATAAACTTTAAAATTCTCCCATTTTATTGGGTGAATTCTGAAAAGGGTTTCCGGCTGTGGGGTATTATAAACCCTTATGAAATATTTGTAAATCGCACCTGCGGCGTATTTGCTATCTTCCGAATAGACCAAAACCACTTCCCTACTCGTCCCCTTAACAAACTCCCCACCCTTACCGCATGCGATGATAACGGTTATTATTAACAAAAAACGCCTTAACATCATACAACTTGTCTTAAAGCGTCTATGGGTTTCATCTTTGCGGAGATAGAAGAGGGTATATACGCCGCAATCCAAGAAATGAAAACTGTTAAAATGGTTATTATAATCCAATCGGTTAGTTCGGGTTTTACGGGTACATAGTTCAACATATATACATCGGGTGGGAGTTTAACCAGTTTGTATTTATCCACAAAGTAAGAAATCGTCCAACCGAAAACAGAACCCAATATCAACCCCGCAATACCCAACAAAACCCCGACGGTTGTGAAAGTCCATGTTATCTGCCGTGATGTGAATCCGAGGGATTTTAAAAGCCCTATCTCCCACCTCTTTTCAAGGGTAAGCATTGTTATGGATACCACAACATTTATCGCCGCTATTAGGAGTATTAACGCAAAGGATAGGAACATAGCGAGTCTTTCCATATTCAAGGCTGTAAATAGTGTTCTGTTTAGGGTTATCCAAGAGGAACAGCCAAAACCCAAATCGTAAACCCTTTTACACATCTCGTTTGCCTTATAAGGATTGGAAATATACCCGAATATTACGGGTGCCTCCCTATCCCCGAGGCCGAACAACTTTCTCGCAAGTTCAATATCCATTATAACCGTTTGGGCATCATATACATATAAGCCCGTTGAGAACACCCCAACAACCTTAACCCTTTTGGGGACGAGGTTTGGACCAAATGGGGTTTTTTGGAATACGAGGATATCTATACCGGAGTTTAATTCCGCATCCATTTGGGATAAAAAGTTTTCACCCACCAGCACACCATCACCAAAATCGCCATACAGCATATGCTCTTTTAATTCATCCTTTAAGGCCTTTAAACTCTGTGCCCTCAAAACCACACCGTCTATCTTATCACCACTCCTTACCACAACCTTCCCTATGAAGGCGGGATAGGTTTTTATTCCCAATTGCTTTGATATATATTCCGATACGCTATCGGCATTCTTAAATGTGGGTTCAAAAACATTGGTTATATAAAGGTGGGGCTGCAAAACCAAGAGCCTTTTTTTTAATTCATCTTGGAAACCGTTCATTATACCCGTAACTATTATGAGTATGGCAACCCCTATACCTATGGCCAATATGCTTAGCAATGCAAAAACCGATATAACCGTACTCCTTGAAGTGAAGATATACTTTTTAACTAAGAATAACTGCGCCCTCAACTTATAAACACCTTCCAGCCTGCGGCTACTAAGAAGTTTATTATTGCGAGGGGAACCAAAACCTTCCAAGAAAGCGATGTCATCTGATCCAACCTAAGCCTTAGGAATGTCCAGCGGAGGAAAACCACGATGGAGAAAAGTATAAACCCTTTCACAAGTGTCCAAACAAACCCCGGTAATGCGGGTCCATACCACCCACCGAAGAAAAGGGCGGATACCAACAAACATCCGGCAAATAGGTATAACCATTCCCCGAGATAAAACAAACCGAACTTTATACCCGAATACTCAACATTAAAGCCGGATACCAATTCCGATTCGGCCTCTGCTATGTCCAAAGGAGCCCTGTTTGTTTCCGCAAACAAACCAAACAAAACCAAGAATAGGGATACCTGCCCTATAACGGGTACAAAGGCAAACCATATATTTCTTTGATTTTCTATAATCTCGTAAAGGTTTAGCGTTCCGTAAAAAGCCGCTGGGGTCAATACCCCTAAAACGAAGGGTATTTCATAAGAAACCATTTGTCCCAATGCCCTAAGGCTTGAAATTATGGGATACTTTGAACCCGAACCCCATCCCGCCATAAGGGCGGTTATTGGTTCAAGGGATGCTATTGCAAAAACCAATATTATACTCCAATCGGAGTTTATTATGTACAGGTTTTTGTCAATGGGTATTGGTGCAAAAAACCATATAGAAGCGGATGCAAACAAAAGTGGTGCGAGGTTAAACAGGAGTTTATCCACACCCGCCGGAACGATGTCCTCCTTTGAAAGCAGTTTTAACCCATCGGCCACAACTTGTAGCCAGCCATGGGGTTTTCCAACATAATAAGGGCCTATCCTGTTTTGTAATCTCGCCGCTATTTTCCTTTCCAACCATACCAAAACCGGACCAACCGCAAGGGCTATTGTCAATACTATCAAAGGGGCTAAAACATAACTTGGGATGTTCATAAGCGGGTATTTTACCCTTGGGGAATTTGTTTTTGGATTATCCCCTCGCAGATTTTAAAAATATCGGGATTTATACCCAATTCCTCGCCTTTTTTACGGTTTCCCAAAAGGTCTTTAATGGTTATTATACCTTCGTTAAAGAGTTTATTGGCGGTTTTTTCATCAATCTTTAAAATCGTTATGGGGAATGTTTGGGTTTTATGTATCAGATATTCCAAGCCTTCACCTTCCGGGTAATTCCACCCCAAAAGGTTTAACCCATAGCATTTGGAAAACCTTATTGCGTCCTGTGTGAATTTGGTGTTCGTTATGAGGAAAGGCTTAACATCCCGATAAACCCACTTTATATCGTTAAACCTTGAAACCACATACATTGAAATTTTTACATCAACCTTTGTCTCAAAGTTTTCGTGATGTTTGCATTCGGCCATTACCCTCTCCCCTTCCCTCTCCGCAATCACATCAACCTCATGGCTTACACACTTCCCATCCACAATTTTACCGATAGCAATCCTATACCCGAGTTTCTCAAATATCCTCCCAACAAACCTTTCAAAGGGATAACCCGATGGCCCGAGTTTTGCCAAACCTTCCTTTAAACCGTATAAAGTGGCGATTGCCGGTTTAATCCTTTCCAATGATTTAAAAACCAAGGCGTAAAGTTCCCTTGTGGTTATCAAATCGTAAATGTATGGTTTTACCTCTTTTAATACCTCCCTTATCGTATTATCATCCGCCCCTACCCTCTTTAAAGCCCTTATAACCTTTCCTTCATCGTATTCTTCCACCTCGCCGTTTCTCTTTACAACCCTCATCATTTAAGGTTTTGTAAAGGTTTAACACATTTTATGGCGGCGTTTATAAAGGCCTCCTCCTCTTCATCGGATTCGTATGTTGCCACCGCCTGATACAAAACCCTACCCGTCTCAACATCCAAAACCTTAAACCCAACTGTGGCCTTTATTTTCAATAAAACCGTACCGCTTCCAATAGGATAACCTATCTTTTCCACATCCAATATTGAAAAATACCCCACGGTTTTTGCCCCTAATAGTTTCCCAACCTTGGGGGCATAATCTCCCACAAATCCTGAGTGGGAAAACTCCTGCTCGTCCAAAACCTTATCTATATCCTTTCTGTCAATTATGTCAAAATACGGAACCTTTAAAAGTTCTATTAAAGCCTTGTTGTATATGCTTTCCTTGATGTGCTCGCTTATAAAACGATTTGCCTCCCTTTTTATAACATCAACCTCGGGGATTAGGGCGAATGTCATTATGCTATCCGTTTTAAGCTTTGGCGATAGGGAGTAATTTAAACCTTTCTCGGATTCTTTGGTTGTTGCACAGGATAAAAGGAATAAAAGCAATATCAAAACTCTCATACGAAGGTATTTTAAGGGTGGAGTTTTAAATACGACATAACCTCGCCTACGAGGTAAAAGGAACCCGTTATAACCGTATTCCCCTCGTTGAACAAAGAGATTATATCGGGTATTGATGTTAGAATTTTGGGTATTTTTCCAAACTTGTAAGCGGTTTTAAACAAACTTTCGACATCCGTTGCCCTGGGGAATGGATACCTCGTTATGTAAAGTTTATAATCAGTATCCGCTACGGTTTTTATAATTTTCTCTATCTCCTTATCCGAGCTCAGGGAGATTACAAGGTTAAATTTAACCTCTGGAAAGAGTTTTTTTAAACTTTTAAGGAGGCTTGAAATTGATATTACATTGTGAGCCCCGTCCAAAATTATATGGGGGTTTTTTGATATAACATGCAACCTTCCTGGAACAAAAGCCCCTGAAAAGTCTATTTTTTCCATTCCCAAGATCTTTAATGTTTTATAAGCCAATGCCAAATTTTCCGCCTGAAACTCCCCCAAAAGGGGTGCGGATATATATTCCCCATCAACTTTTACAATTATACCAAACCTGTCCGCATTTACTAACTCCCAATCCGCTATAATAACCTCCGCCCCGAATTCCTTTGCCCTTTCCTTTATGATATGCATAACCGGAATATTGTTTTTTGTTGTGATTACCGGTATTTCCCCCTTTATAACGGCGGACTTCTCCCTGCATATATCCTCTAAGGTATTCCCGAGTATATGCATGTGGTCGTAATCTATCCTCGTAATGACAACCAAATCTTGGTTTAAAACATTTGTGGCATCCAACCTCCCACCCAAACCCGCCTCAAACACATTAAAATCCGTTTTAGTATCTAAGAAATACATTATCGCGGAGGCGGTAAGAATTTCAAAATATGTTTGAAAACCCCTCCTGTTATCAATTTTGAGGATTTTTTCAACATACTTACCCAAATCTCCTTCGGATATCGGTATTTCATTTACCCTTATCCTTTCAAGGGGGCTTACGAGGTGTGGGGATGTGAATAAACCAACCCTATAACCGGCATTTATCAAACCCCGGGATATGATATGCGATACCGAACCCTTACCCTTTGTGCCAACTATGTGTATAACATTTTTGAGTTTTAAATGGGGATTTCCGAGGCTTTCCAAAAGGTTTAAAAAGGGTTCCAAACTCTTGGTATATCCCCCCTTTTTTTCGTAATCTATAAGGGAGTTGAGTTTTGCTATTACCCTCCCCATCCTTTAATCCTCTTTATTATTTCCGTGGTTGAATATCCCTCAATGTATTTAAAAACCTCCACCCTTCCCCCCCTTGAAATCACAAAATCCGCACCCACTATGCTTTTAATATCGTAATCGCCACCCTTAACCAAAACATCGGGTTCCAACTCCTTGATCAACCTTTCGGGTGTATCTTCGGAAAAGGGTATAACGAAATCAACCCATTTTGTCGCCAAAAGGGCAAAAGCCCTGTCTTCCAGTTTGTTTATGGGTCTCCCCTCTCCTTTTAACCTCCTTACGGAATCGTCATCGTTTAAACCCACAACCAAAACATCCCCCAAAGATTTCCCAAACCTTAGAAGTTCAAGGTGCCCCTTGTGTAATATATCAAAACACCCGTTCGTAAAAACTATTTTATAACCCGCATCCCGCAAGCATTTACCAAGGGATTTTGGGTCTTTATGTAAGCCCTTCATATCTCAAAGGGAACCCTGTTAGTAATAGCCTCATATAAGGTATATGGGTCTAAGGAGGAAATGTCTTCTCCCCTCGGAACTCCGGAGGGCAAACGGCTAACCTTTATACCCTTTACACCTTCAAGCAAAAAATATGCGGTAACTTCACCCTTAACATCGTTGGGAAGTCCAACTATGACCTCGGAGATGTTAAAGTTTTCTAAAAATTTTATAAACCTATCCTTTGGGATTTTGTCTGCGGAAATTCCTTCCGTTGGAGAAATGAGGTTATAAACCACGAAATACCTACCCTTATACCTCCCGGAATCCTCAATTCTGAAAACCTCAAAGGGGGATTTCACCAAAATAACCACATTCTCACGGCTTTCATCCGAACAAACATCGCAAACATCACCTTCACATATCATACCGCAATGCTTACATAGTCCTATGTTTTCCAATCCCTTTAACGCATCTATCAGGGATTTTCTTTTATCCTCATTAAAAATTAAAAACTGGACGAGCCTTTCCGCCGTTATTGGGCCTATTTCCGGAAGAGAGTTCAGGATTTCCCTCGCCTTTGCATATGCTTTTGGGGGTTTCATAGAAACTTTTCAAGTTCTTTCCTGTATTCCGGGGGGAGTTCCGCCAAAAACTCCTTTGTCTTATCCCTTTGGTATTCCATAGCCTTTTTAATGGCGGTATTAACCGCATTTACTATTGCGTTTTCAACCGACCTAATATCCTTTAAACCCTCGGGGTTTAT
The DNA here is from genome assembly GCA_964426895.1 of uncultured bacterium. Taxonomy (GTDB): domain Bacteria; phylum Hydrothermota; class Hydrothermia; order LBFQ01; family LBFQ01; genus Caldipriscus. The sequence continues at coordinate 173 of CAYRSH010000036.1, read as the reverse complement.
CTTAACCTCCAAGAGTTCCCCCGTTCCGCTTACGACAACCCTAACATTGCCGTTGTAAGCCTCCTCTTCAAACCTCATCTTTGAGAGTTCCTTTTGTAGTTTCTTCGCCCTCTGCTGCAAATCCCACAACTTTTTAAAATCGCCAAACATAAGCAAAAATTCTAAGGTTGGTT
>CAYRSH010000035.1:11302-16427 GCA_964426895.1 uncultured bacterium | reverse complement strand
AAGAATCGCAAGGAGTAGGGGTCATCTTTGGCATACTTTAAGGCCTTTTCAAAGTTTAACCTTATGGAATAATACACGCTTAAAGCGAAATCCGATATTGGCATTTCTATACCTCCACCGCAAACCTACCCCCTAAATGATACCATCCCCTTAAAATCGCCGATATTATAACATCTTCTAACATACCTTTGTACGCATTCCGTAAGGCATATTCAAACTCCGACTTTAACCTCTTCTTATCCATTTCCATAAAGCACCTCCACAAATTTAAGCGTATGTTTATGCCAATGCCTGTTTTTTATAATTTCAACCCTTTCGCCGTATTCTTTATACCCCATAAGCAATAGCGCCCCCTTACACATAACCTCGTGGTAAAGGAACCTCCTACTATAAAACTTATCAGCCCAGAATTTCAAGTAGCCTTCATCACCGTTCAGGATGGCTTTATATATTTCAAACCATTTAAACATATACAAACTCCTTTCGGTTTTGGCCGTATCAATGGCACTGTTAATAAGTCTTTCCGCAATTTGCCTTTTACCCATAAAAACCGTATATGGTACCAAAACCTGCGTTATTCTTAAAGAATCGTGGTCATAATTTTCCGAAAGCGTTAAATTCAAAACCCTCAAAGCCTCCTTTAAATAAACCTCATCCCTTTTTTCTATTAGAAGGTTGTATATCCCTTCCGAACAAGTTTTTATCGCCAACTGGCTTATATATTCTATATCATCCTCCGAAGGTTTTAAGCCGACAAACTTATCAACATCCCCTTTGTAAAGGATAAAATACTTTTCCCTTACATCCTTCCAGAATGTGGATTGTTGGGGATACTGTTTCCTTGCCAATCTATCGTATTTCAATGCCAATGGGTTGTATCCGAGATACTCGTAAAAAATCCTCTTACACCTGTAATAAAATTCACCCTTTCCGTTGGCATGTTTATAAGCCCTTTTGGAATCCATTCTGGATATCGTGTAATATATAACCGACATTAGATCGCTAACCTCATCCCTTCCAAACCTCTTTTCATAAGCATTTATAACCATTTTTAACCTTTTAAACCATCCAAAATGGGCCATTTTTAAACCCAAGTCTGCCAAATCATCCTTATCGCCGGTTTCTAATGTGCGCCTAAACCCTTTTAAAAAATCATCAGATATTGGCATTTATGGGCTAAACCTTTCAATTGTCCTCGCAAAGGGTATGGCTTCCCTAACATGCTTTATCCCGCATATCCACGCCACCGTCCTTTCAAGTCCCAATCCAAAACCGGAATGAGGAACGGAACCGAATTTCCTCAAATCCAAATACCAATCATAAACTTCCAAGGGCAAACCCGCCTCCTTTATCCTCTCAACCAATGTGTTGTAATCGTCTTCCCTTTGACTACCCCCTATTATTTCCCCATAACCTTCCGGTGCCAAAACATCAACGCATAAAACCTTGTTGGGGTCTTCCGGGTCCAATTTCATATAGAAGGGTTTTATAGTTTTGGGATAACGGGTTATCATAACGGGTTTATCAAACCTTTCGGATATTATAGTCTCTTCATCCCCTCCAAAATCATCCCCGTATTTAAAGTCTATATCTTTACCATTTGATTTCTCCTCTTCCAAAATCTTTGCCGCATCGTCATAAGTTATCCTTGGAAATGGCTTTTTTATCCCTTCAAGTTTCGTTATATCCCTTTCCAAAGTCTCCAATTCAAACCTCTTATTCTCCAAAACCCTTTCAACTATATAAACCACCAAATCTTCGGCCAAATCCATTATGTCTTCAAGGGTTGCCCACGCCACCTCCGGTTCTATCATCCAGAATTCGGTTAAATGCCTCCTCGTTTTTGACTTCTCCGCCCTGAAAGTGGGGCCAAAGGAATAAACCTTACCCAAGGCCATTGCCCCCGCTTCCATATACAACTGTCCGGATTGCGTTAAATAAACCTTGTTTTCGTCAAAATATGGAACCTCAAAGAGTGTTGTGGTACCCTCAACGGATGCCGGGGTAAATATTGGTGGGTCAAACCTTACAAATCCTCTACTCGCAAAGAAATCCACAATCGCCCTTTCAACCTCATCCCTTATCCTCAAAATCGCCCACTGTTTCCTTGACCTTATCCACAAATGCCTAAAATGAAATAGTTTCCCAACATCCGGTATGTTTTCAGGCCTTACCTTTGGAATGGGATATGTTTCAAGGGATTTTGAGTGTATTTTTAAGTCTTTAACATGTATCTCGTATCCGCCTATTGCCCTCTTTTCTTCCCTTACGACACCCCTTACTATAACCGCATCCTCGTAATCCAACTCATCGTAAAGGTTAAACACATCTTCCGGAATATTGTTTTTTGCGACAACGCATTGAACAAAACCCGTACCATCCCTAAGTATCAAAAAGTGTATCTTACCCGATGACCTTTTGTTAAAAAGCCAACCCCTTATCTCAACCTCTTCACCTTTATGTTCTTTTAAATCCTCAATCCAGACATGCATAAGTTGGGGATTATAAAGATGTGGGGTTTAGTGGTGATACTAAATACGATACCCCAGATCGCCTTAGAACTTTGGGGGCTTTGGTTGATGTAGGGGCTGTAAGTTCTTTGGGGTTTCTGGGACCATCTTTACAGACTTATGTGTCTATGGGTAGTGTTCCAACCCTTCCCCCCGGTTTGTGGTAATCCTTCCGGCAGCATATACTACTCATTCTATAACTTCTGGAATGCCCTTAGACTGGACAAGTGGTGATTATGATACGGAGAGTAGTTAGGGGCTTCTTGGACGGTTCTTATAACGGATGTTGTTCCAACTTTGATGGCTGGAAATTATGGGTTGTGCGTTGATCACTTGCCGACGATTTGTATATAAACCTTTCTACTCCTCGGGCCATCAAATTCGCAAAAGAATACCCCTTGCCATGTCCCGAGGACTATATCACCGTTGTTTATTATTAATGTTAAGCTCTGGCCTACTAAAACACTTTTTATGTGTGAATCCGCATTCCCTTCAAGGTGTTTATAAGCCTTGTTTTCCGGAACCAATTCGGATAGGTGTTCGGATATATCAACCCTAACGGAGGGGTCCGCGTTCTCGTTTATCGTTAAACCCGCCGTTGTATGCGGGCAGTATAACACGCATATACCTTCCTTAACCCCGCTTTCTTTAACAACCTTCCTAACCTCATATGTTATATCAACCAATTCGTTCCGCTTATTCGTCCTTATGTTTAATGTTTTCATCCTATATTCTCGTTTAAAACATAACCCTCATCGGCGTTTATTATGAAGTTATCTATAAGCCTCGCTTCTGGAAACCTAACTGCTATGGCGAGTAATACCTCATCCGAAACTATATCTACGGGTTCAAGGGTTTTGGTGCTTGCTATTTCAACATAATCTATTTTGGCACTCGGTGCGTTTTCGTTTAAAAACTTTTTCATTTCCCCCTTTATTTTTTCCGATCTCCTCTCACCCGAGAAAATCATCTCCTTGCCGAGTTTTAAAGCCTTATATATTGCGGTTGCCTGTTTCCTGCTCTCTTCGGATAGGTATTCGTTCCTTGAAGACATGGCCAAACCGTCCGGTTCCCTAACGGTCTCATGCGGTACAATCTCAACATCCAAATTCAGGTCCCTAACCATCCTTTTGATTATGTAATACTGTTGCGCATCCTTTAAACCGAAAACGGCAAAATGGGGCTTGACTATGTTGAAGAGTTTCAAAACGACGGTTGCAACCCCCCTAAAATGCCCCGGCCTAAACTCCCCCTCCATATACCTGTCAAGGTTTTTAACCTCCACATATGTTGAAAAATCTTCGGGATACATATCCTCAACCGTAGGATAAAATACTGCTTGAACGCCTTCCATCTCACACTTGTACCTATCCTCTTCAAACCTCCTCGGATACCTGTTATAATCCGAACCGGGTTCAAACTGTAAAGGATTTACAAATATACTAACAACGAGGAAATCGCTTTCTTTCCTCGCTTTTCTTATGAGCCTCAAATGACCTTCGTGCAAAGCCCCCATAGTGGGCACAAAACCTATAACCTTTCCCTCTCTCCGTAAGTTATTTGCCAACAACTGCATCTCTTTTGGATTGCTTATAACGAGCATGGTAAAGAATTCTAAGGGTGGGTGGGATTTTAAAACTTTAAAAGCCGTTTATCCAACTACCCTCTTCTTCAACACCCAAATACTTGTTTAAAGCCTCTATGGTTTTCTTCATAACCTCTAACCTATCTATCCTCCTTTCAAACTTTACATTGGCCGAGGAAACGGGAACCCAAGATGTGGTATCGTATTTCAAAGACAAACCATAATATTGCCCCTTTATACCTTTTATGTTATCCTTTCCACCTTTCCAAGGACCCGATATATTACCAGCACCCGCATCAACTTCGGCGTAGATGATGGAGGATAAACCCTTGCAAAGGCTTGTAAGCGTTTTGCTTACACTCGTCTTGTTCGCGACATCCGTTATTACGGTATCCCAAGAAAAGGATACATAAACCGAACCATCGGTGCAAACTCCATAAGCCTCCGCTATAACAGCCGATACCTGTTTTTCATCGGGTTTCCCCCAAGATATATTCAGTTCCCCACCGGTTATTTTTACCGCCAATCCGCTTAGTTCGTTTGGGAGTTTTACCTTTGAGCTTATCTTTTTTTCACCATCGTTTAGATCTTTATAGGTTCCGCTCATTTCAACCTCCGCACTGGGTGAAACCTTGGGCAGTGTATCAGAACCCTGATAATCCCCTAAGAAAGAGGAGATGTTTTCCTCGGGAATTGTCCTACCGTTAAAGGATATTTGTGGTTTGTAGTTTGGACTAACGGCGTTGAGTTGGAAAGAATGGAAACTATAATTGCCATACGGATCGCTCGCATAGGCGCTGAAAGCCTTCATATAGGCCGTAGGTACCGACTTTCTACAAGACTGGATGACACCCACCAAAAGACCTGCAAAAAGCAAAGCCTTGAAATATCTCATATTTATACCTCCTTTATTTATATATACCCCACCCACCCGGCTTGGTATTTTAAGGGCGAGTATCTTATAATTTCTACCGTTTTTCTACCTCGTCTATCAAAACGCTATAAACCCCGTTTTGTGCAATATGCTTCT
>CAYRSH010000035.1:0-11202 GCA_964426895.1 uncultured bacterium | reverse complement strand
TCACTTTACCACCACAAACTTACCCGTAGCGATTCCCCTTTCCGTCATCAATACGACAACATACAAACCCTCTTCCAAATCGCCAACATCCAAGGTATATTCCCATAAGCCCGTGTTTTTTGTCCCCTTTATTGATATTTCCCTTACAAGCGCCCCAAAGGGTGTGTATATCCTTAAAACCGGTTCAACGGTGGGGAACATGGCCTTTACCCTTAAAACCACCTTTTTATTTTTGGATTTTGAAACCGGATTTGGGTATATCCTCTCAAAAAAGAGTTCCCTTTTATCCGTTTTAACCTCCAAGGGTTCGGAAAAGACCAAAGCGGCGGCATCCACAAGGCCATAACCCGTACAGTAGTTGGGTTTAAAGGGTATATCCTCTAAGGGTTTTGCGGTTTCAAGGAGTTTGTTCCTGAGTTTTTCAAGTGTCCATGAGGGATGGGCTTCAAGGGCTAAGGCCAAAACCCCGGATGTTATGGGTGCCGCATAGGATGTTCCGGATGCTATTACGGTTCTGTTAGAATCGTCCGCTGCCACAACTTCAAAGGGTGCAACCACTTCGGGTTTAACCCTCCCATCGGAAGATGGACCACAGGCCGAATTACTTGAAAATACAACTTTCTGCGATGTACTATCGTATATAACCCCTCCAACCGAAACGATATCAAATGCATCCGCAGGGGCGGTTAGTGTTGTATCCCCAACATTTGGGTCAACGCTTCTTGAAGAAACATTTCCTATGGATATTACAGGCAATATACCCCTTTTTAAGGCCTCGGATGTAGCCCTTGAAGATATTGCGGTTTTCCCATCCATCATATCCTTTGTATATCCCAAATCCGAACCGTATCCCAAACTGGCGTTGATTATCTTAACCCCTTTTCTCGCCGCCCATTCCAAAGCCGCAACAAAGAAATCCTCTTCCAACCTGTTTTCCCAATTTGTGGTGGTATCACTCCTACTAACCTTTTCGGTTTTTGCAAGATAATATTTTGCACCCGGAGATATGCCTATCAATGTCCCCTCAACATACCCCGCCATTACTGATAAAACCCTCGTTCCGTGATACCTGCCGGTTCCGTACTTTGGAGCCTCAGCTATTGTATCGCCCCTTTCCCTGAAAACGAGTTTCCCGTTTATAAACTTTGGTTTATCGCAAAATGTCCAACCGGTTTTCCGGATTTCCGAACGACTACTAACGGACATAATTGATATGTAATCCTCCATTGGAACCGCAATACTGTCCCCGGATAAAGCGAAGTTTTCTAAAACCTTCACGGATGTTATGAAATCCCCATTAACGAATAAAGAGTCGTTCCTTATATATGCAAGTCTTCCGCTATCAATAACGGGATAGAAGCCGAGGTTTTCAAACCTGAAAGATGAACCCTTAAAAACAAAAATGCTGTCCCCATCGGAAAAGGCCAAACTGTCCCCATCCAAATACATCCCACCAAATCCCCGTGAATACTTTGATACCGTGCAGTTTAAGGATGTTGAGAAGTTGCAGAGTTTAATGCTATCACCCGTATAAATACCCAGTACGAAATTCCCCGAAAATGTATCAATAACCGCCGAATACCCCGATGTCAGGTTTATAACGCTTTCAAATGTATCCGTATATATAGCCCCGAATTTTAAAAATCCATAGGATGACCAAACCAAATAAACCGTATCGTTCCTCAAAGTTAAATCCGGATTTATCTCAAAGCCCACGGATAACCTCTTCAAACTCCAAGAGGTATTATATTTAGCCAGATATAAATCCCACCTGTTTATGTTTGTCCCCGCAATATCCCCCTCACCTATTCCCGAAAATACGCAATATACTTCCGCACCCCTATATGCGCAATCATAAGAGTGGATGTAAAAGGCGTTATCGGTCGGTGTTGGCAAGGAATTCCCATCAAAGTTTAACCTATCCCCGCTGTTAAAATCCATCTGCCCGCCAACTATTACGCCCCTAAGGGAATTGTGGTTTAAGTCAAAGCCCGTATCAAATATTCCAACCTTTACGCCGTTTCCGGTTAAACCCAATTTGTGTAGTGTATCCGCCCTTACGGTTTTCACCTGAAATTCGGATTCCCCATAGTTATACTCCCTCACCCTTTCTTCCTTATGGAGTTTAAACATTAAAACCTTACCCTTTGGAATGCCTTTCAGTTTGGGATTATCGGGTATGAAAAAAGACCTATATCCCGTCCAGTAGGATTTTACCCTTTCGTATCCCCCGAAAACCTCCACATAATTAACCGAATTTGCAGCTATACCGAGCCAGTAAACGGGAAAACTCATAAAACCTCCCCCAATATAAATGTCCCTTTAAACCTGTGTAATACCTCATCAACCCGCTTTCTCGGAACTATGAACGCAAAACCCACGCCCATATTGAAAACCCTCTTAGCCTCATCCTCCGGAATATTGCCCATCCTTATAAAAGCCTTCATATACTCCGGTGTAGGAATGTTTTCCCAATATATCTTTGCTTTATTTCCTTCAAGCGCCCTGGGAAGGTTTTCGGGTATCCCACCTCCGGTTATATGCGCCCCCCTTTTAGCCCCAAACTTTAAAAACATCTCCTTACCCTCTTTGTGGTATAACCTCGTAGGCGTTAAAAGGATATCAATAAGGGGTTTTTTGGGGTGGATTTCCGGATAAACCTTAAAAGGGTCTAACCCTCTTTCCTCTAAAACCTTCCTTATAAGGGAATAACCGTTTGAATGAAAGCCGGATGATGGAAAACCTATTATTACATCTCCGCTTTTTACCCTTTGAAACCTCTTTTTTAAAGGAACCCCTACGCCGAACCCCGCAATATCAAATGTATCCCTTACTATTATACCCGGAAGTTCTGCGGTTTCACCCCCAACGAGTTTTGCCCCAACCCTCTTGCAGGATTCAATAACATCCGATAAAACCTCTTTTGCAACTTCACCCTTTAATGGGAAAGTGGCGTAATAGTCTAAGAAATAAACCATTCTCCCACCATCGGCCAAAATATCGTTTGAAACCATAGCCACGAGGTCCTGCCCCAAACCCTTAAACCTTCCGGCCTTTAAATAGAGTAAAATCTTCGTACCGACACCATCCGTTGAAAACAAAACCGTACTATTACCCAATTTAACCTTTACGGAAAATGAGCCTATTAATTTACTCTTCCCCTTTAACCACCCTACTAACCTTTCGGCCTCTTTAATTGAGACCCCTGCATCCTCGTATGTTATACATCTATTATCACCGATGCCCTCCATATACCCCTTTCCCTCTCAACATGGAGTTTGTGCCGGGTTACCCCTTTAAGGGCTTTCCTTATTGTATGTTTGTTTGGATCAAAGGGCTCTCCCCCGATGGTGGCGTCGAGTTTGAACTTGTCATCCTCAAAGTTTATATTAACCTTAAACTGCCTGTATATCATCTTTGAGGTTTCAAACTCGTAAAGTAAATGGGAAAGCCACTTGTGTAATAAATCTTCAAGGTCTTCCCCTTCAAGATGCACCTTTTTCTCCTGCAAGATCTTGATACCGTACAGACTTCCAAGCATTTCCCTAAACATAGCCCTCGCACACTCAATAAAAAGTTTTGCCAAATCCATAGAACTCACCTCAAAACCTATTTCCGATGTATGTGAAATCGGTTTATACGCCATAATACACCTCCTTTTTGTTTATTTCTTTTCCTCCGCAAACTTATGCGCAACGCAATCACACTCTATTATGGGCTTAAATGTGCTTTGAACGGTTATGCTCAGGTTTTCATTACCACAACCCGAATTTGTAAAGGTTGTCGTAACCGTCATATTGGCGGAGAAGGGTTTAAACGACAATATCGTTTGATTCCCACCCCTTAACACCAGCGGATCGTTTATATACACCGGTACATCCGAAAACCTCACCCTATCACCTCCCACAACCCTCATACCCAAGAGGTCAAAGATGGTATTCTCACTACCCACACTACTCGTCATTACACCTCCGTTTATGTAATATCTTAGTGTTACATCCGGCGTTTTACCCACGGCGTATGCGGCCATAAACACCGTATCAATTGAAGGGTCTTTTAAGTTCCATGGATCCAAAACCCCACAGTCGCTATATTTTGCCGAAGTAATCTTGCCCTTATCCGTCTGCCCTATTTTCTTGTTTTTTAGGAAGTTGTCCGATACGAACAAAACATCTTCTCCGGATAAACCAAATGTTTGGGAGAATTTAGAGTTAAAGTCTATGAAATTCCTACAAGCAAACTTTGAATGCAGAATATAGTTTAATTCGTATTTAACATTGCTGTGTTCCGATGAAACGCTTACCGTTGAGGAAACACTCCAAGCATAAGGTGCCTTAACCTTAAAGGCCGTTTTACCCGATGATAATGTGGGTTTTACACCCGGTAAAGTTTTATTATCCCTTGGACATACCGCCGCAACTTCAAAGGATACATCTATTGGGTTTTGCTGGTTAAAAACATCGCAATCAGGGGGTTGGTATAAAACAACGGGGTTTTGACCCCTTATAATATGCCAACCATCGCCAATATTCTCACCACTCGTTATTCTCCCCTTTGAATTTCCGGTTAAGCGAATGGCCACCCCGGCCTTTTTGCCGAGTATATCAAACAAACTTTTACCCTCGGAGTTATTCATTGATGAAAACCTTATGGCCACAAACCTATCCTGAGAGATGTCCGCCTCATCAACCACCTGAACCGAATACATAATCATGGTTTCCTTTGTGGCTATCCTTGTTAGGATTGACCCCATTTTCTCCGTTAATTTATTGGTTATTAGAACTATTGATTGTAGCACATCTTTTACGGCCGTTGATGGTATTCTATAAGAAAATGTCTCATATACGGTTTCGCTTTCAAGGTTTATAAGCCAAATCTTACCCACCAATCCGTAGGAATCTTCCCCTATCAGTATATCAACCAAGTAAGGGACCCCTGCATATGCCGTGTCGTCCTTGTGTAAGGCCGCGGTTAGCGAATCGTTTATTAGTTTTGAAAATGTTCCAAAAGGGGTTTCCGTCCAACCCGAACCCACTATTTTTATGGAACTACCATCAACATTCGCGAAATAATCCTGCGCCTTTTTTATTATTACGGGCAGGTAGGTGGTTAGATTTCCACGGAAATTTTGGCTATATTTACCGGCGGGATTTACCGCTATCCTCGCCTTTAAATACACTTCTGGTGGAGAACACACCGAGTAGGGCAGTTTTTTGGTGGTTGCGCTTTCCTTCCTTTGGGCGTGTATTGGAGATGCGAGAAAAGGCAATAAAATAAAAGGGAAAACCCGTTTCATTGCGGGAATTATAAGGCTGAAAGGTTTTATAAAATTTAAAACAAAACGGGCATATAATCCCCGCTTATGAAAAGGCTTCTTGTGAGTTTAGGCGTTTTAAGCGTTATTTCCTGTGCGGGGAAATTCGTAGAAGAAGGGTATTTGCAAAATGAAGGTTTGGTAAAAGGACTATTGCAGGAGCTCAAAGGGGATTATAACGGTGCAATAAACACCTTCCAGTCCTCGGGTGATAAATATTGGGGAAACCTATTAACGGCGGATGTTTATCTTTACAGGTTTAGGGATTACGCAAAGGCAAAGGGATTTGTGGATAAAGTTAAGGTTAAGGAAAAATCCCCTGCTGCACAGGAAGTATTGTATAGAAAGGCTTTGCTGCTTGAACTTTCGGGCAATTACGCCGAGGCGGGGAAGTTATACGAGTTTTTGGCGGTTAATTTCCCAAACGGAAAGTACTTTGAAGACGCCTCGCAGGCCGTTGAGGAGATGTTTAGGAGGAATTTCCCGGATACGGTTGCGGTATTTGATGGTGGATATATAACTTCCATGATGGTGGATTACGCGATAGAACAGATACCACCTTTTAACAGAAGCCAATTTGATACACCCGAGGGTAGGAAGCAAATAGCGGAAAGGCTTGCGATAGAAGTGGTCGCCCTTAGGGAGGCGGAAAAGTTAAAGCTTGATACCGCACAAAAGGTTAGGGAAAAAATTGAAATTGATAGGATAAACGCTTTAAGGCAGGCGTATTACCAATATGCCATAAAGGCCAAGGCAACCGCTACGGAGCAAGAACTCTTGGCTTATTATAACGAACACAAATCGGAATACAGGGTTCCCGCAAGGGTTGAGTTGAGTAGGGTTATACTAAAAGATAGCGCAAAGGCCTATGAGGTTTATAACTTGGTAAAATCCGGTCAAAAGATAGACTCTTTGGCCAAGGAACTGTCAATTGACAAGTATGAAGGCCAGAGGGGAGGGAAATTAACGATTTATGATACATACGAGGCTTACAAGGATCTGTTTAACGAGGCTTATCAGAAGGATACGGGGAGCGTTTTTGTGTATAAGAAGGATACGCTTTGGATGGTTATAAGGGTGGATGAAAAAGAGCCGGATAGGATAAGGTCTTTTGATGAGGTTAAGACCATAGTTAAAGGTGCCGTTGAAGGGCAAAAGGAAAAGGAATTGTTTGAAAAGGAGAAACAGAGGTTAAGGGAATTTTATGGGGTAAAGGTTTTCATAAAACCCGATACCACAGAAAAGGCCAAGTTTGAAGGGGAAAGGGAGGGTGAAGAAGAGGCGGGGATTTTAACGGAAGAGGAGAAGAAGGTACTTGAAAAGTTCCCGGATACCATGGCGGTAATAACAAAACTCAACAAGGTGATAACAAAGGAAGATTTTGGGGATAGGCTCAACAAAATGCCCAGGAGGTATAGGTCCTATTATCTAACAACCGAGGGGGCGTACCAACTCTTAAACGATGTTATGCTTCAAGAGATTCTTGAAACATCTGAGGCGGAATTTAGAAGGTATTACCTGCATTATCCCATATTCAAGAGGCTATGGGAATCTTACAGGGATGCCATGCTATTGCAGTTATACGATGTTTTGGTTAAAAGCAAAGTATCCGTTTCCGACAAAGAGGTGAAGGAATATTATGAGAAGAACAAGGATAAGGAGTTTAAAGACCCGGCGAGGATAAGGGTTCAAAGGATAGTGGTTCCGACCAAAGATTCGGCTTTAAAGGTTTTGAGAAGGGTAGACGGTATCAAAAACGATAAGAAACTCAGGGAATTCGTTCAAAAGGTATCAATTTACACTGGGGAGTCCGCGGCCGGTGGGTTTGCGTTTATAACCGAAGATAGGGAACCCGATTTCTTCAAGGAGGCTTGGGAAAAACCCCTAAAAAGGTGGTATATAGGAAAACTTAATGATGGGAATTGGGCGGTATATAGGGTTTTTGAGAAAACGAAGGAAAGCATTAAACCCTTTACCGATGTTGAGGCTTATATAAAGGACAAGTTGAGGTATGAGAAGGAAAAGAAGTTGTACGAAAGCGTTTTGGAAGACTTAAAGAAGAATTATCACATTGTGGTGTTTGAGGAAAAGTTTAAGAAACCGGAAGAAAAGGTTGGAGAAGAAAAAGGCGAAAAATGACGGAGGACCATATAATAGAAGAACTCGTATCCCCTTATAGGGAGTACAGTCCAAGGGTTGTGGTGGGTGTTGGTGATGATTGTGCCGTAATAAGGGAGAATGTGGCAAAAGAACTTTTAATAACCGTTGACAGTATAGTTGAAGGGATACACTTTACATTCTCCCTTTTGAGGCCGGAGGAGATAGGACATAGGGGCTTAGCGGCGGCTTTATCCGATATAGCGGCTATGGGCGGGGAACCTTTGGGGGTTTTGATAAACGCCCAAGTTCCGCAAGACGGTGTTGGGAAACTCAAAGAGATTTACAGGGGGTTTAACTACCTTTTAAAGGAATATTGCGTGGATCTTCTTGGCGGTAATATTACCAAAGGGGAAAATTTCGCTTTAACATTTACGGTTTTGGGTGAGGTTAGTAGGGGTAGGGCTTGGAGGAGGGACGGGGCTCGGGATGGGGATTTGGTTTTTATAACGGGTGATGTGGGTAGGGTTAAATCCTTTTTAATGCTTGAAAAGTTGAACGCAAAGGGTTATGAGTGGTGGTTTAGGGAAACGAGGTTAAAATTTGCCAATCCAGAACCGAAATTGAAGGAAGTTATGAGGATAAAATCCGAAGGGATAGAAGTTCATTCCGCCATTGATATATCCGATGGTTTGGCCATTGACCTTTGGAGATTGGCCAAATCTTCTGAGGTTAGTATATTTATTGATTTGAACGCAATTCCCATTAAGGATTCCGTTAAGTATGTTGCGGAGAATCTTAAAAAAGACCCCTATGAGGTGGCGCTTTCAAGCGGGGAAGAATATGAACTCGTTTTAACCGTCCCAAAGGAATACGGTAAAATTATGGAAGATTTGAAGTTTATACCGATAGGTGAAGTAAAACTCGGTGAGATCGGAGTTTTTGATACATCCGGAAACAGGATTCAGCCCTTGGGTTGGCAACACTTTAAGTGATGGATAAAATTCCCCTCTTTGAACTAAACTGGGATGAGGATGAAGAAAGGGAGGTTTTAGGGGTATTAAAAAGTAAATGGGTTTCAATGGGTCCTAAAACCGAGGAATACGAGCGGGAGTTGGCAAGGTTTTACAGTGTTAAATATGCCTTATCCTTTAATAACGGAACATCTGCCCTTTTATCCGCATATTACTCCTTGGGTTTAAAGGGGGAGGTCGTTTTACCCTCTTTAACATTTGTTGCCACGGCAAATGCTTTAAGATTCCTCGGGATAAAACCCGTTTTTGCGGATATACATTCCTTGGAAATCCCTTTGATTTCTGCGGAAACGGTTGAGAGGGTTTTAAATCCCGATGTTTGCGCCGTCGTCTATGTTAATTATGCCGGTTATTCGCTTTTCATTGATGAGATTAAGGATTTATGCGATAGAAAGGGACTTATTCTCGTAGAGGATGCCTCGCATGCCCACGGGGCGGTTTATAAAGATAGGTTTGCGGGGACATGGGGAAGTGTAGGTGTTTTTAGTACCTTCGCAAATAAAAACCTATCAACGGGTGAAGGTGGATATCTTTTGACAAACGACGGGGAACTGTACGAAAGGGCAAAACTTTTTAGGTCGCATGGATTAACATCTTCCTCTTGGGAGAGGTTTAAAGAGGGTAAAAACAGGATTTACGATGTTGTTGATATTGGATTAAATTTAAGGCCTTCCGAAATACAATCCGCAATAGGTTTGGCGAATTTGAGGAAACTCAAAAAAGAAAACGAAAAAAGGCGGAAACTCGTTTCCCTTTACAGAAAACTTATAAGGGAAGAAATACCCGAAATAACCATACCCTTTGAAAACATACCCGTTGAGGGATCTTCCCATTACATATTTCCCATACTTTTACCCAAGGGTATCAACAGGGATAAAATTGCGGAAAAAATGGCGGATATAGGCATAGGGACGAGTGTGCATTATCCCTCCATACATAGGTTCTCTTTTTATTATGAGGGTCAAAAACTTGAAAAAACCGAAGAGTACTCCGAAAGGACATTAACATTGCCCCTATGGGGGGATATGGGTGAGGAGGGGGTTTATAGGGTGGTTGAGGGTTTAAAAAAGTGCCTATATTCGCAATAATACCATCTTCCCAAGCCTTGCATATATGATGTTATCATAGGCCTTACACCCAAAACATTCCTTATACCGCAGTTGAACTGGGTCGTATAATCCCCATTAAAGCCCACTATGTTAAGGTTTAAATCCAAGAATACACCCAAATTGGCTTTATAACCGAAGTAATCGTATTGTGTTGTATCGTTCTCAACCCTAAGGCTAACAATATTTGTTAGGAGGGAGAACCTATACCTCGGGAAAGATGGGGTGTATTTTCCCGCTTCTTTTACATCCGGATAAATGGCGGAGAATGAAAGGTTTAGGGTTATAGGCCCTAAGTAATAAACCGGTGAGAAGACTTCAAACCCGTATATATTGTGTGTTTGTATGTTTTCCGCAAAGTACTTATTATCCCTTTTAACCCAATCAATCCTATCGTAAAACCTTATGGCATAAACCTTAAAAATCCCAAAATCCGCATCAACTCCAAGGTCAAAACCCAAAACCCTCTCGGGTTTTAAATTCTTATTCCCATAGTTCTTTGGATCGGAATAAAACAATTCCGTGAAATCCGGTAATCTGCGGGAATAATAAGCGTTCAATGAAAACCACCTATAAACCCCGAAAACATAGGGTTCATATCCCAATTTTCCGGAAAAGTTATCGTACGAAACCTTTAAACCACCCTTCATAACCCAGTCGTATCCGTTTGAAATAAGGGAGGGGAATATAAAGGCGTAATACCTCATCGTATCCCTACTACCCGTAGCCCTTTTAACTATTGAACTTTTTATATACTCCGCATTCCCCCCGATTTTTATTTCAACAAACCCAATTTTATGGAAAAACTCCCCACCGGAATTCAAAGTGTTGTGCAAGTTTCTACCGGTTCCCCAATTAAATTGGTCTTGGTGCCATCTAGCAAACAACTTTAACCCTTTAAAACTCCCACCCAAAAGGGCAACCTGTGTGGTTTCATTTGACTCAAAAGTTGGAGGCAGGTAAAATCCCTTTGCCGAGAAGGAGTTATACCTATAACCCGCGAATACATCAAAATCCCCATCTTTTCTTGAAAGGAACAATGCTACGGAATTTGCGGGATTGAAATATTTTTTGTTCTCATAATCAAAGACATAACCATCCCATCTAAAACCCTCAAAGGAAAGCGTATTGTTTTGATAGGAAAACTTGCCAACACCCTTTACATACCCCCTTCCCCCAATCCTCAAGATTCCACACGAGACATTTGAAGGCATTATATTTATCCCCGGGAGGTTTGCAAATCCGGAATAGAAGGATGAAACCAACCCAAAGCCCAATATGTCCATTTCGGTAAGGGGTAGGTTTGTGTTATGATGGCCCGTTTGCGGGTCGTAAAGGGGTATTCCGTTATATAAAATCCTCGTTTGGTTAAAACTCAAACCCCTAAGGGATATATCCGCCTGAATTCCGAAGGGTCCCCTTTCTATGAGATAAACCGAGGGTAGTGAATTGAGGGAGTATATAGGGTCGGCATTTGATACGGAAACGGCATATATATGAAAAGGGCTTATTGCCATTACCGTGTCTATCCAAAACATAAGTGGGTATTATAAAAGGGCGGTTTATTGTTTCTGAAGCTTTATAATTCATATCCCTATGAAAAGGTTGGCATTCTTTGTTTTTGCCCTTTTCTTGGTTTTTGCGGGGTGTA